>NZ_JBXAYI010000005.1:0-98942 GCF_056782235.1 Dellaglioa sp. CoH-55-MRSF-7 | reverse complement strand
ACATTTGATTTGTCGAAAATTTGTTCAGTTTTCAAAGATCTACTTGGTTGCTTTTGACAACTTTTATATCATATCAACCACGTCATGATTTGTCAAGAATTTTTTTGAATAAATATTCATTTCTTCTTGCCGTATCAATCAGCTTTATTAATATACCATCTGGTATACACCCTGTCAATACTTCATTACAGATAAATTTGATTTATTAATTATTACTTTATCAAAAAAGCGACTTAACCTCATCGAATTGATAAGTTTAAGTCGCTTTTTTGATAAAAGCTATTTAATAATGTCTAATCCACCCATGTATGGTTGAAGAACTTCCGGAATAGTTACCGACCCGTCTTCATTCTGATAATTTTCAAGAACTGCTGCTAGCGTACGACCAACTGCCAATCCTGAACCATTCAACGTGTGTACAAACTGTAATTTTCCATCATCATCCCTATATTGGATATGAGCCCTACGAGCCTGAAATGCTTCAGTATTAGAACAACTTGAAATTTCACGATACATATTTTGTGCAGGTAACCAAACCTCTAAATCATGTGTCATTGCTGCTGAGAATCCCATATCTCCCGTTGACAATGTTATCACATGATATGGTAACCCAAGTTTTTCCATAATTCTGCCTGCATCACTTGTCATTTTTTCTAGTTCTGCATATGAATCTTCTGGTTTAGTATATTTCACCATTTCAACTTTATTAAATTGATGCAATCTAATCAATCCACGTGTATCTCTTCCAGCGCTTCCTGCTTCAGATCTGAATGAGGGTGAGAGAGCTGTGAAATATACTGGTAATTTTTCTTCCGGAATAACTTCATCCCTGTAGTAATTAGTTAATGGTACTTCTGCTGTTGGAATTAACGTTAAATTTTCATTTGCGATTTGAAAAACGTCTTCCTTAAACTTCGGAAATTGACCAGTTCCGTACATTGACTCATCATTAACAATATATGGAGGAATAATCTCTGTATAACCATCAATTGCATGTTGATCAAGCATAAAATTGTATAAAGCACGTTCTAAACGAGCTCCCCATCCTTTATAGTATAGGAATCGACTGCCCGACACTTTAGCGCCACGTTCAAAATCTAAAATATCTAAATTTTCACCGATTTCCCAATGTGCTTTCGGCTCAAAATCAAAAGTTCTTGGTGTACCTACTTTTCTTAATTCAATGTTTGAATCTTCATCAGGACCTACTGGAATCGTTTTATTTGGCATATTTGGTAGTCGCGATGCCATATCTGTTACGTCTGCATCTAAAACCTTTAATTCTTCATCAAATGCTTTAATTTCATCTCCGACTTTTTTCATTTCTTCGATTTGAGCATCTGCATTTTCTTTATTTCGTTTTAATTGTGCAATAGCTTGCGATACATCGTTTCTTTTCTTTTTTAAAGTTTCGGTTTGAACAATAATATCCCTACGTTTACGATCCTTTTCAACCATTTCATCAATAATCTCTGGTTTTACCCCACGATTACCCAATTGTTCCTTAACTTCATCGACATTTTGACGAATCATTTTAATATCTAACATATTCTGTTCCTCCTTTTTTTGTATAAAAAAAGCCCACTCATCCACTAATTGGGACGAAAGGCTCATTTTCGCGGTACCACCCAAGTTCGACAAATAATCATTTGTCACACTCAAATAGATAACGGTCTCCCGTGTGGCATTACCCACCCACTTATTCACGCCGGATTTTCAGCTTCGTAATTTCCACCACCATTACGTCTCTTAAATGCCTACTTATAACGTTTTCCGTGTTTATTTATTACTTTAATAATAAGCGTTGTTTTATTAAATTGCAAGTTTAATTCTTACCCGCTTTATTAAGCAAATCGATATACTCTTCTAACGAAAGATGATGCTTAACTATATATTTCGCGTTACTTTTACCAACATAGCGGAAATGCCATGTTTCATAATCAATTTTAGTCGATTTTTCTTTATCTTTCGGGAATCTCAATATAAATCCATAATTTACCGCATGGTTGATTAACCATTTTTGACCCTTATCTGTTTCACTACTATTATCTAAATCATTATGTTTGGCATACCAATTTGATGACATCATATCGACTGCTAGTCCGGTGTGATGTTCGCTTGATCCTGGTTCTGCCACATACTCTTTTGTTAATTGTTTAGCCTGAGCAACTGACTTTCCCGAATTTTCATAGCTTTTAATTGAGTCTGCATAGACCTCTTTTTGGTAGCTAATTGATCGATAACCAGATACCAGTGACGCCTTATACCCGGCCTTATTTGCTGCTGATACAAAATCATTCAAAGCACTCTCAATTTTTGAATTTACAATAACATTTCCATCTATTTTCTGTTTAAAATCCAGTTCTTGCTTGAGTTTATGCTCTGAATTAACTAATATTAAATTCCAATCATTTGCCTTTACACCTTTAGGTAGCTCACTTTTTTGTGTGACTTTTACCGTTTTATGGCTAGGTGTCGTATTCGCTTTCTTACCGCATGCACCTATTAATAGTGCACACATCATTACTACCATCATCATCCATTTTCTTCTAGTCAAAATGTGCCTCATTTCTTTGATAAATCTACATCTTTTAATGGAATTAATTTTGTTTTATAGCGTATTTTATAATATGTGTACAAGATAACAAATAACGGAATGCTCATATAACTAACCGAGATTGCTTCCCAATCAAAATTTTTAAATGATTGAATATCTTGTCCAAGAATAACTAAAATACAAAGAACAAGCGCTAAAATAGGGCCCACTGGGAACCATTTTGCAGAGTACTTTAATTCTGACACTTCATGTCCTTGCGCTTTGAACGCTTTTCTAAATCTGTAATGTGAGATTGCAATTCCTAGCCAAGCGATGAATCCAGTTAACCCACTAGCACTCAGTAAAAAGACATACACTTTTGCTCCAAAAACACTTGCTAAAAATGTGAGTAATCCGATAAATGTTGTTCCCACTAGTGCTGCCATTGGAATACCACGACTATTCGTTTGTTTAAACTTTTTAGGAGCGTAACCCTGTTCCGCAAGTGAATGAAGCATTCGAGTTGATGCATACATTCCTGAATTTGCAGCTGAAAGTACAGATGTTAAGATAACTGCATTCATAACACTTGCTGCAGAGGCTAACCCAGCTCTTTGAAAGACCAATGTAAATGGACTAATTGAAATATCTGATGCGCTTGAGCCGAGTAAATCTGGACTTGTATACGGAATAATTGCTGCAATGATAAAAATAGCGAAAATATAGAATAGTAGAATCCGCCAAAACACTTGTTTAATTGCTTTTGGAATACTCTTTTCAGGCGTTTCTGATTCTCCCGCCGTAATACCGATTAATTCAGTTCCTTGGAAAGAGAAACCAGCGACGACGAATACACTTAGAATCATTGGAACACCACCAACAAATGGAGCTTTCTTCATTGTAAAGTTTTCAAGTCCCGTTGCATGGCCACCTAGAATACCAAATATAGTCAATACACCAACGATTAAGAAGACAATGACAGTCACCACTTTAATAATTGATAACCAATATTCTGTTTCACCAAATGATTTAACTGACAACGCATTAATTGAAAAAATAATAACTAACGAGATTGTACTAAAAATCCATCCTGGTACATCTGGCAACCAAAATTGCATAACCAAGGCAGCTGTACTAATATCAACAGCCAATGTAATTGCCCAGTTAAACCAGTAATTCCAACCCATTGCAAAACCCATCGCAGGATCAACAAATCGCGTTGAATAAACCGCAAACGACCCTGAAACTGGTAAATACGTTGCCATTTCACCTAAACTAGTCATTAAAAAGTAAACCATAATTCCAATGCCAATGTAAGCTAGTAACGCACCACCTGGCCCTGCCTTCGAAATTGCTGACCCACTCGCAACGAATAAGCCTGTTCCAATACTTCCACCCAAGGCAATCATTGATAAGTGTCTTGTTTTTAACTCTCGGTGCATACCTTCTTGTTCTGCCATATGAAATCCCCCCTATATATAGAGGAGCACTCGTGATTTTTAAAATTGAGAAAAGAAAAAGAGACCTTTTGTACAACACTATTACGCGTTATACAAAAAGACTCAGATTAATAGACTCAGTCAAATCGTTATAAGCGCCCCGTGATTACTATATAATCACGACAGTTTCTGACTTATTAAATCAGACCCCAGCAGTCACTAAATCTAAGTTAGCATCCACTTCGGCAGTTCACCCTTTCAGTTTAACTTCTTCAGCACTTAATTGCTTCATTAAACATACTTATGAAAACTGCATCCTCTTCTTTCGATAATTCTTACTATAATCAATTCACTGATATTTTGCAAGCTGTATCCTAATTTTCAGCTATATTAATTTCATCATGCAACTTTTCAATATCTGTTTCATTTTTTAAAAAAGCTTCATTTTCGATTGGAAAGTGTTGTTCAATCGAACTAAATGGCTGTAAACTCACAACCCCATTTTTTAAATGATAATCTAAAATATGTCCACCCATTTTATTTTCATCAGATAAAAAATGAATATGGAATCCCGCTGCACCAATTCCTTGAAATAACTCAGGTGTGAAATAGCCAATAGCTGTTCCATCAATATCTTCTTCTTCAAATTCCGATTGTTTGGCAGTTACCGCAGTTAATTCTGGATACGGTTTACTTTGTTTAGCAACAGATCGTGTACTCATTTTACTAAATGTTCCTTTAATAAGAACACTAAAAAATAAATTTTGGTAAGGATATAATTCAAGTAATTGCTCTTCTAAAACATTTCCTGCCACATTTTCAAATTGAATAGATGCGTCTGCTTGATTAAAATGGACTGTCGCAAATGGAACAAGAACGTCATCGCTAACTTGATTAATTTGACCTTTTGCAGTAATCTGGAAAGCCTTTCCGTCAATCACAATCATTTCGCCATCTAAATCACCAACAGTTCCAATTCCGTAATCACCATGTTTCAATAATTCTCCAACACTCAATGTGCCTTCGTACAAGCCTTCAATTAATGTTGCTAAGGTACCATGTTGATAAACCTTTTTTATATCTTGCATGTCGTTGACCTCTCTTGAAAATTATTTTAATATAATTGATCCATTAAAATTGATTGTCCTAATTCTTGATTATCTTTATAATCAACTGGTATATCAACAATAACAGGACCATTAGTTGCAAATGCTTCATCTAATGTTTTAGCTAAATCTTGTGCTTTTTCAACGCGTAAGCCTTTTGCACCAAAACTTTCCGCATATTTCACAAAATCCACTGCGCCAAAATTCACACCGGCAGATTGACCATATTTCATTTCTTCTTGGAATTTAACCATATCGTAGTGTCCATCATTCCAAATAATATGAACAATATTCAGATTCAAACGAACCGCTGTTTCCAAATCTTGGGCTGAAAACAAGAATCCACCATCTCCAGAAATTGAGACGATTTGTGTATTAGGTCGAACTAAGGCCGCTGAAATTGCCCAAGGTAACGCAACTCCTAATGTTTGCATCCCATTACTAAATAATAAATGACGTGGTTCATAACTTCTAAAATGTCGCGCGATCCAAATGTAGAAACTACCGACATCAACTGCTACCGTCATTTCATCTGAAACACGTTTTTGTAATTCTTGGATAATGCTTAATGGATGACTGGTTAATGTGTCACTTGTCACAACTGGCGCTTCATCCCTAGCCTGTAATTTTTCTTGTAAGCCATCTAAATACTCACGAGATTCAGATGCCATTTGATAGCCTTTCATATAGGGTAATAAAAATTCAAGTGTTTGCGCGATGTCGCCCACTAACTCTTTCTTTGGTTGGAAATTATGATCAATCTCTGAACGCATATCGTCAACAACAACAATATTAGCTGTTCCTTCTGCATTCCAGTTACGTGGTTCATATTCAATAGGATCATAGCCAATTGTAATAACTAAATCGCTCTTTTTAAGTAATTGATCCCCTGGTTGATTTCTGAATAAGCCCACACGACCAAAGAAATCACCGACTAATTCACGCGATATCACACCAGCGGCTTGAAATGTTTCCACAACAGGTAGATTCGTTGCTTCAACTAAATTACGAATAGCTTTTGTTACTTCTGGTGAAGATGCCCGCATTCCCACAAGTAAAACAGGTAATTTTGCTGCTTTAATTTCTTGTGCTAAAAGTGTACTTTCTACCGGGCTAGCGGGACCTAATTTAGGTGCCATTAAAGGCTGGATAACTTTTGTTTTCACTTCTGAATCTGTTACATCTTGGGGAATACTAACGAAACTTGCCCCTTGCTTTGCAGCCTCAGCTTCTTGGTAAGCATTAGCAATCACTTCTGAAATATTCTCAGGTTCTTGAACCTCTGCACTATATTTAGTGATTGGTTCAAATAATGCCGTGTTATTCATACTTTGATGCGTTAGTCTCGTTAAATCTGAACGTTTCACTTGACCAGAAATAGCAAGAACAGGATCACCTTCTGCCGTAGCCGTCACAACGCCTGTTGCCAAATTACTTGCACCAGGTCCGGAAGTCGTTAAAACAACCCCCGGTTTACCTGTAATACGACCAATCCCAGCAGCCATAAATGCTGCATTTTGTTCATGGCGCGTAATAATTAATTCTGGCGATTTAGAATTCGTCGGATGTTCCAATTTTTCAAAAACACGATCAATTTTTGCACCAGGAATACCAAATACATATTTCACATCATGATTTATTAAACTATCAACAATGGCATCTGCGCCGTAATATTTATTATCTGTCATTAGATTTCCTCCGAATTTGTTTTAGTAGTATCCATGATAGCATTTTCACAAATAAATGACTATGGTTTAAACTTACCAAATGTAAGCCTAAATAAAAAACCATTATTAACCCAGTTATGGTTAATAATGGTTTCGTTATTTATGATTTCCGGTTACATTTTCGACAATTTTTTGAATGATTAATTTACGTTGACCACTGATATCTTCTTCATTCCAATTAATTAAAGGAATTTCAGTTTCGTCAAACGTTGCTGCAATTAGTTGATAAACCGTTTGTGACTCTAAATAATTAGCCCAACGTTTATCCGCTTCAGCAAAAACACTATTAACGACGACGGTTGCTTTTTCTGTATCTTGTTTAAATTCACGAAATACACGATCAAAGAAACCGAAGTTTGGATAGGTTTCAATCTTTCCTTCCGAAGCCTCCACAATTTCTAATAAATTGATATCCTTAGCATCCCTTGCTAACGTAAAACCGCCATTATTACCTGAAACAGATTTCACAAGTCCCGCAACGACTAACTTACGCATAATTTTACGAAGATAAGTTTGTGAACCACCAAGACGAGCGTTGATTACTTGCGATGAAATTGGCACACCCTTATCCTGCGTTGCCAATAAAGAAATAATACACGCTGCTTGTTCAAATCCTTTTGTTAATTGCATAGTCAGCTACCCCCGGTTGATTAATTTTCAAATAGTTCTATATATACGAATAAAGGATAACATATGTCGTTGACAATTGGTATTGATTATTTTAAATCAACCGCATAAACAATTTCATTAATTAGAGCAGCAGGTTGAAAAAGGGATGAAACCGCTCTTTTTTCAACAAATTTAAAATTGGATTTTTTTAACACTTTGATAGATGCTTTATTTTCAATAGTTGTCACGCCAATTACACGTTCTAAATCTAACGCCTGAGCCATTGTTAAAAGTCCTTGAACTGCTTCAGTCATTATCCCTTGATTCTTAAAAATAGGATTTAGTGCATAGCCAACCTCTTTAACTACCAAACTAGGTTCTTGATTCTCATCAACTACTTCATATAAACCGATATTACCGACTACTTTTTGATTTCCTTTACACTCAATCGCAAATATACTTTGTTTTTGTAGCGTCGCAACGAACAAACTAGCTTCAGCCAATGAATTCACGGGTAAAAAGCCAGCCATTTGACCAACCGTTTCATCACAAGCATATTCATATATGTCATTTATGTCTGATGAGCATAACGGACGTACCACAAGCCGTTTCGTTTCATATTGATTCATTTTTTAGCCCTCAATTTTAAATTTATTCAGAATTTTTAGATATATAACGCGTGCAATGGCTATCCAAGTGACTGTTAAAAGAACAGCGCCTACCGTATCCGTCGGAAAGTGAGCTTGTAGATATACTCTTGAAATCATAATCATCATGATCCATATCGCTAATAAGCAGTTAATCAAAAATTGTTTACTATACTTAAATTCTACCAGCATAATACTCATTATCGTTAGACAAAATAATGCCACCCCGAACGTATGTCCACTGGGGAAACTGAATCCAGTAATTGATCCATGCCCCACTGGTCGAGGTCTCTGGACGCTACTTTTAATGAGCTTAATTAACAGTGCTCCAGTCATTATGGTCATCCCTGTCCAAATAGCGAGTACACCTCGTCGTAATTTATATAAAATAATCATCAAAATGACTGAATACAACCCTATCATCATCGGACTACTTAGCCAACTGATTATCTGCATCACTTGGTCTAGTTGCGCTGTAGGATGAAACCTAACAACTGCAATGATATTATTATCTATACCATGAATAAAATTATTTTTTGTTACTATTAATAACGTCAATATTGCGAATAGTCCACTGCCTATTATGACTACTCCATAAAGTTTATTCTTATTAATCATTACTCTAACCTCTTAATTACAGTCTATTTTATCCACATAATTTATCATATTTTTTAATTTGTTTAAAGTTAGTTACCAAAATCTTTAAGAATTCATACAGAAATCAAGCAAATGCTCAATTTTATGTAAGTTTATGGTAAAATAGGATATCTTTATAAATTTAGAAAAGAGTTGAAAATAAATAATGAATACGCTACTACTTATGCTTGCCGCTGGTCTTGTGGCAGGTGCTCTAGGATCTATCTTAGGATTAGGTGGCGGCATCATTGTCACCCCGGTCTTAACTTTAATGATGGGATTAGATATTAAATACGCTATTGGTGCTAGTATCATTGCCGTTATCGCAACGAGTTCTGGTGCTACAATTGCATTTCTAAAAGATGACGTTTTAAATTTGAGGGTCGCCATGTTTTTAGAAATCGCAACGACAATTGGTGCGATTTGTGGAGCACTCTTAACAGGAGTCTTTAATACATCCTTTCTCTTCATTTTATTCGGTGCTTTTTTGCTACTTTCTGTCTACAACATGCTTAAAAAAATTTTTGTAGGTGAAGAAGTTTTAAAATCAGCTGAACCTGATTATTTATCTACCAAATTTAAACTGAATAGTTCGTACTATGATAAACAACTAAAAAAACAAGTTGATTATCAAGTCGAAAATGTTCCAGGTGGGATGGCGATTATGCTTGGTGCTGGAGTTGCTAGTGGACTACTAGGAATCGGATCTGGTATTTTCAAAGTTATGGCAATGGATACTGCAATGAAAATGCCGTTGAAACCATCAAGTTCAACAAGTAACTTAATGATGGGTGTCACCGCTGCCGCAAGTGCGACCGTCTACTTTTTCAATGGTTCAATTAGACCTGATATTGCGGTTCCATTAGCGCTAGGAATTTTAGTTGGTTCATCAATTGGTTCGCGTGCAATGCAATACCTACCCGCAAAAATAATTCGCCTCATTTTTGTACCTGTACTATTGTATGTCAGCATTCAGATGATTCTAAAAGGATTCGGGGTATCTATCTAATGATGAATGAAAAAAATAACACATCAGCCGAAATGGCAAAAATTGAATTAATGATTGGTCAAATACTAAGAATTGGCGTTTTCATTTCTGCGATAATTATGATTATTGGTCTTATCCTATCCTTAGTTACAGGTTCAACAGGCTATCAAGGTAATACATTTCCAACTTCATTTTCTGCTATCATTTCTGGAATTGTCGCACTTAAACCTTACGCAATTATGATGCTTGGGCTATTTTGCTTAATACTAACACCAATTCTTCGTGTCGTTATTTCAATTTATGCTTTCTACAAAGAAAAAGATTATCTGTACGTTAAAATTACCGTCATCGTTTTAGTCATTTTAATTGCTGGCTTTTTTATTGGCGAACATTAATTAATAAAGGGGAACATTTCAATGTCAAGTCGTCGAGAAAACTATCATAAAGAACAACTACTACACCAAGAAACAACTAATCACCTGCCTTTACCAAAACGCGAAAGAAAAAATAAAAAGCAAAACAAGAAACGTCGTCGCTTAATTTGGTTAATCATTATAATAATCGCTGCTATCTGCGGTGGCGTTTATGCCTACCATAAATACTCAAACGCTAAAAATGCAGCTGATAAAATCTATACTTCTACTAAAATTGCTAAAACTAGAAATGTCGCAGCGGTTTTGGAAAAGGACCATCCTATTTCGATTTTACTTTTAGGTTCTGATGATGGTGCCTTGGGTCGTGCTAAAACTGGTGGCCGAACGGATACTTTAATCGTTGCCACACTTAACCCTAAAACAGAATCAATGACCTTAATCAGTTTACCGCGTGATACTGAAGTTGCGGTTTCAGACCATGAATCAGATTTTCCAAGTAAGATAAACGCTGCCTATGCTTATGGTGGTGCTGCAACTGCCGTTAAAACTGTTGAAAAATATTTCAATGTACCCATTGATTTCTACGCAACAATCAACATGGGCGGTTTAGAATCACTAGTTGATGCTGTTGACGGTGTTGACGTTAATCCACCACTATCTTTTTCTTATAATGGTGCCAGCTTCAAAAAAGGCGTTAAAACTCATGTCAACGGTAAACAAGCCCTTTCGTATGCCCGCATGAGATATGATGATCCTCTTGGCGATTACGGTCGACAAAAACGCCAACGTCAGATTATTATGGCAGTGGCTTTAAAAAGTACACAACTTCAAAATTTATTAGACGATAAATTTTTAAATACAATGTCATCTCAAATGAAAACTGATTTAACATTCAATGATCTTACCGTCTTAGGTACCAATTATCGTAAGGCAACACATCATTCACATTCAGATTATCTACAAGGTACAGGAACAATGGTCAATGGAGAAGCTTTTGAAATTGCCAGCGAAACTGAAAAACAACGTATCACTGATAAATTACGTTCCACACTTGGCTTGGTTCCAGCTAAAACTGGAAATACTTTAACAGCCGATACAAAAATTAATACAACTCGTGAATAGTTAAAAGTAGGCCGTCAATCGGGGATTGACGGCCTACTTTTTTGCATAAAAAAACAACTCACCTAAATGGCAAGTTGTTTAGATTTTAAATTAGTCTTTGTTTACGTTTACTGCTTGTGGTCCACGGTCACTATCTTCAACGTCAAAAGTTACTTTTTGACCTTCGTCTAATGTTTTAAAACCGTCACCTTGAATAGCTGAGAAATGTACGAATACATCACTACCATCTTCGCGAGTAATGAAACCAAAACCTTTATCTGCGTTAAACCATTTTACTGTACCTTGTTCCATGAATAAAATCCTCCTTGTGTCTATGTGACACGTTTTATTTATGACTCTCAAATCGTCCCAGTTGATATCGTTTCCGAAGACACTCATCAACTTCATTTGATTTGAAAAGCCACCTAAATTATATCACGTCTAATTGTAAAAACAAATTCTAAAATAGCGCTTTTATTTAGTTGTTTTCATCTTCAAGTGGTAACGCTAAATCATCATTTTCTTCCAGATTATATGGCTGGTATTTACCCATTAAATATCCTTGAATCATTTGAATAACTTCATAACGATCACTACCTGATAAAATTTTATCGCGGTATAAAAGTGTTGCCGTCCGTGCGAATAAATCTTCAAGATCAATCAATTCATCGTTAGTTTGACCAACTAAAAAATCAATTGAAACATGAAAGAATTCGGCCAACTTTCTGACTTCAAGATATGAGGGTGTATTAATACCACGCTCCCAACTACCAATCTGCGGGCCAGAATTCAAGTTATGATTCGATTTTTGAGACTGATTTAATCCAACAGCTAATTGAGTTAGCGTTAATCCACTACCTCTGCGCAATGCTTTTAATCTTTCCGGAAACATCAACAACACCTCCTTTAGATAAGCATACCTCTTTTTTAAAAAAAGGGTAGGTTTTTAACCAAATAAACCGCCAATATAATAAGTTACAGCCATTGTTACTAATCCAACAAAAACATTTCTTACCATGGCATGTCTAATATTATTACGCCCTAATATCCCGCTTACTGCCCCTGTTAAAAGTAAAGCTAAAGCAACGCCAATAACCGTCAGTGGAATCATAAACTCAGTTGGGAGTATCGCTATTAATAATAATGGAACTAGCGAGCCAACTACAAAGGATGTCATTGAGGACATCGCTGCGTGCCACGGATTTAAGTACTCACCGACATCAATATTGTTAACTTCTTTACAGTAATTTTCTAGTTCATTTTGAGACATTAGTTCATTGACCACATCCGTTGCGACCATCCGCGAGAATCCCTTTGCTTGGTAGATATTAATTAATCGTTCAATTTCAAATTCACGATTTTCTTTTAACTTTTTTGCAGCTGAATGGATAATCGATTTTTGTGTATCCCTTTGTGCAGAAACTGAGACGTATTCACCACCAGCCATTGAGAACGCTCCCGCAAACATACCAGCAAGTCCAGCTAAGACAAGATAGTACTTACCTTGACTAGCACCGGCCATCCCCAGAATAACGCCTGCAACTGAGATGATGCCATCATTAGCACCTAATACCCCTGCTCTTAAAATATTTAATTTCGTTGATAAAGCCATTCCTACTTTTAATGCACGACTATTCATCAAATGATTCACTCCATTTCCAATCATTTAAGTATAAGCTAATTGGGAACGATTATCAGTCGGGTTTATTAATTTCGTTAAGGAACATGATTGCCTTATCTTAAATGGGACACAATCTTACCATAGATAAAGACTGACTACTAGAAATCGAAAGGACCTGCATTTCAACCCATTATAGGATATACTTAAAGCAATTGTTCGAAAGAGGTGAATCAAATGTCTGACTCAAAAAAATACCCAATTAGTCCCTATTTTGAAATTAAAAATAATCATCCTTGGTACCTTGATGCCGAAATTGATGACTTATCACTTTATAATCAAAACTTTAAGGTTGTCTTACAAACAATAACTAAAAATGAAAATATTAATAAAGGGTGGCGCGATGAGGATTTAGAATCTAACATTCAGTTACTCCTTCTTATTGATTACGAAGAACTTGAAGTTTGGAAATATCCCGTCGATTTGTCATTTGATAAATTATCTTTAAAGGAAGATGTTGTATCATTCAATGAAAATAGTCGTATTGCACTTTATTTTGAAGATGATCAAGCTGTGATGCGAAAACTCGGCTACCTACCAAAAGAGGATACATTACAGGTCCATAATATTATGGCAGGCCTACCACATTATAAAATTGCCACTTATTTGACAGGCGGTCCTTATAAGAAATTAACGTTCGAAGACGACGAACTTCAAATTGATAATGGTTTTGAAGAATTTCGTTTAAATATTTTAATCTACTAAAAAAACATTCTCAATGAGAATGTTTTTTTGATTACTTATTTTTACTTTTTTTATTAAAAATTGATTTAACTGATCGTTTTAAAACATCGCCCATTCCAAGTGATTGAACCATATGAGCTGGATCAACATAGTTACGCATTGCACGTAACACCATTTTTGGTTTTTTAGACGCAAAAGTAAATGTCCCATTCTTCTTCGTTTTAATTGCATATCTCGGAATCCATCGTCCTTTAAACATCACAGACGCGATAACTTGATCAACTTCATCCCATGGAATTTGGATAAACTTGCGTGCATCACGGTCATTATAAAATTCAAACCCTTTATCGCCAATCATGATTTTACCATAATCAGTTAAACCTGTGAAAGCAGTTGCATCGATTGTTAAGTCTACCTTTGTATTAATTGACTGGACCATAGTATTTCGACTCCAATGTTTTTTGACGTTATCTTATTATACCTTAATTAATTGCATTGAACCATATAAAAAAACCCAGGAAAATTCCTGAGTTTTTTTGAAATTTTATAAAATTCCAAGTACGTGTCCACCGATACCAACTATGAATAAACCTAGAATGATAAGAATTGGTGAAACTTTTTTCTTAAGTAACCACATACAGAAGAATGTTAATAATAATGCTGCTAAACCTGGAATTAATTGATCCAAGTTATTTTGTAATGTTGTTACTTTATTTGGTGAAAGAGCTAAACCGTCGCTAGCTTGTTGCATAGCTGTTTGCATGCCTTTTCCACCTTGGAGTTTATCAAAATCAATATAAGCACCTTTATCCAACTTAACTGTTGAAATAACTGGCGTAAATTTGATTGAAACCCAACGTTCTACTAATGCGGCTAAAACGAACATTCCCAGTACCGAAGCACCTTTAGTAACATCTTGTAATAAGCCACCTGACATATCTTCAGAAATCTTAGAACCAGCTCTATAACCGAATTCTTGTGTATACCACATGAATCCCATACGGATGATATTCCAAGCTACGAAGAAAATGATTGGTCCCATAATGTTACCACCCATAGCCAATGAAGCACCTAAAGCACCTAACATTGGACGAACAGTAAACCAGAATACGGGATCACCGACACCAGCCAAAGGACCCATCATACCAACTTTAACACCTTGAATTGCAACATCATCAATAGGGGCACCATTAGCACGTTCTTCTTCAAGTGCTAATGTAACACCAAGGATTGGTGAAGCAAGATAAGGATGAGTGTTAAAGAATTCCATGTGTCGTTTCATTGCTGACGTACGTTCTTCTTTAGTTTTGTATAATTTTTTAATTGCTGGAATCATTGAGAATGTCCAACCACCATTTTGCATACGTTCGTAGTTCCATGAACCTTGAATAAACGTTGAACGCCATGCTACAGCCAATCGATCTTTTTTAGTTAATTCAATTTTATCTGCCATAATATATTCCTCCTTCTTCCAGTTTAATAATCGTTTAGAATTTCGCCAAGTGGATCACCGGTATTATTGCCACCGCCACCATTTGATGAACCACCCATTTTTGAAAGGTTCAAGTAAATAAGAGCAAGAGCAACACCGATAGCACCAATAGCGATCAATGTTAATTGAGTAATAGCTGCGACTACGAAACCAAGAATAAAGAATGGCCATACTTCTTTTGTAGCCATCATGTTAATAACAAGTGCATAACCAACGGCAACAACCATACCACCACCAATAGCCATACCATCTGTTAACCATGCGGGCATTGATTCAAGGAAACCTTTAACTGTTTCAGCTGGAATAAAGAGCAATGCTCCGGCTGGAATAGCAATACGGATACCTTGCATACCAATAGCAAGAACATGCCATATTTCTAGCTTACGGATATTACCTTGTTCTGCTGCTGCATCCATTGCATGAACAATAGGAACAGCAAGTGTACGAACAACCATTGTTAAGAATAATCCGGCAACGGCAAGGGGAACGGCGATAGCGATAGCTGATCCAACACCTTTAATCCCTTGTCCACCTAATACTAAAATAATTGCTGATGCAACTGAAGCAAGTGCAGCATCGGGTGCAATAGCTGCCCCGACATTAGCCCAACCAAGTGCGATCATTTGAAGTGTACCACCTAAAACAATTCCGGCGGTTAAATTACCGGTTACTAACCCGATTAATGTACATGCCACTAGTGGTTGATGGAATTGGAATTCATCTAAAATTCCACCCATACCAGCTAGAAAGGCAATAATTACTACTAAAATCATTGATATAGCTGACATAATAAGCCTCCTAAATTAATTTTCTTTTATTGTGTTGTTTAAGCTTTTGCTAATTCACCTTTAGCTTTTTTGAGAATGTTAGCCATATTCTCTTTTGAATCGTTAGGTACTTTACGGACATCAAATTTAACGCCCTTATCTTCTAGTTTTTCAAAAGTATCAACATCGTCTTGTCCCATTGATAATACGTTGTTAACAACTACTTTACCAACTGAATGAGCCATTGAACCAAGGTTAACTTCGTCAAATTTCATTCCGCCTTCAATTGCTGTTAACACATCTTGTGGACTTTCAAAAAGAAGTAATGCTTTCATTCCACCAAAACGAGGGTCTTTTGAAACTTCAATCATCTTAGCAATTGGCACAACATGTGCAATAATACCAGGTGGTGAAGCTTGTTCAATTAAGTTTTTACGAAGTGTATCCTTAGCAACATTATCAGAAACAACGATAATACGGTCAGGCTTAACTGATTTAGACCATGCTGTAGCAACTTGTCCATGCAATAAACGTGAATCAATACGTGTTAAAACGTATTTAATTTTACCATCACCGATTACAGTTCCTTCAGGAATTGAACCAGTAGGTTTGTTTGTTGCAACAACAGCTGCTTCTTTTGGTGCTAAATCTTCTGGCTTAATCTTAACGCCACCTTTTGCTTCGCTTAGAATACTTGCAGCAATTTCTTGTGCAGAATCCATTGACAAGCGTGCTGCGTAGGCTTCAATTAACATTGGTAAGTTTAAACCTGTAACAATTGCCCATTTATCTTTATGAGCGTCAAGCAAACCGTTTGCTTGATTAAATGGTGATCCACCCCATAAATCAACTAAGAATAAGACTTCTTCAGGATCATCAAAAGTAGCAATTGCTGCTTCAAGATGAGCTTTTAAATCGTCTGGTCCTTCGTTTGGCATGAAAGTTACAGCTTGAACATTTTCTTGTTCACCAAAAATCATTGAACCGGATTGCATGATGCCTTCGGAAAATTTACCGTGACTTGCAATTACAATTCCAACCATTTTAAAACCTCCTAAATTTTTATCAGATTACTGTAAGAACTCCGGAAAAACGCTTACATTTATAATATAAAAACACGCAAAAATTATTTCAAAAACAACTTAAGCATTTTGCTTTTGTTCCTAGGTAATCTGATTTAATTTTAAAATGTTACGAAACACTTAAAAATAATATCGTTTCCATAACGTCTATGTTGTTAAGTATAGCACAACGATTACGAATTACTATTAAAAATATTAATTTGTATTCGCTTACAATTATACCATTTAATCGTATAGATATTAGTTATCAACCTATATGATGGGTTTTTTTACGTTTCCATAGCTTGTTTCATTCAACAAAATCTTATCTATACCAATTTATAAAAAAAGTTTTGTTATATACAATGCTATTTTATTTTTTTAACACAAAGTGGTATTGAAATTGCTTAAAATATTTTCTTATTCTTTTCATTGATTAAAAAAAGACCTCATTGAAATGAGATCTTCGAATTATTAAACTTCAACAACTTGATTAATAGACAGCAAATACAGATATTTATGCGCAACTTTCAACCCAGTCATATTCTCTAGTGCTTCGCCATATAAGTTCAATTGGCCACGATAACGTGCTGTCAATTTTTCTATTTCTTCTATTGTATTGTCTTTAGAAACTTTATCAGTCTTATAATCAAATACCACCAACGTATTATCTTTTACAAAATAACCATCGATAATTCCATGGATCAAAACTTTTTCCTTATTTGACTCAACCTTTTGAAATAGCTCATTGGCAGGTAGTAACATTGAGAATGGCGCTTCACGTTGTACATCGTTACCTATAGTTAGAATTTCTTTGCCTAAATCCGTTTGAAAGAAATTGGCAATGTGTTGTCCATTAATTAACGTAGCAACTTCTTTAGTGACTACTTTTGCCGTCACTAATTGCTCAATTTTAGCTTGGATTATCGCTAAAGTTATCTCACTAGTTAAATCTAATTCTTGTAAAATGAGATGAGTTGCACTCCCAATATCACTTCCCATTGGTGCTGCAACTCCCTGCATAAATTTCGGTACAGCAAGTTCACTCGTAACGTATCGGTTGCCTTGTCCTTCAATACTCAACTGATTCATTTCGCGATTAGCTGGATCATCGAATAGACGTTTTACTTCCGATACAGCTTGGTAAGCAGTTGTTTTAGTTAAATTATCGAATGGATACTGAAAATTTAAGACTTGATCAATTTGATTAACATCAATATCCTCAAACGTCTCAGGCATCTCACCCGTGATTGTTTCTAACCAATCCGTCTGAGAAACTTCTTCACTCACTTTACTCATCTGGTTCAGGTCGGTTTTTTGATAAAATTTAACGCTAAATTGCGTTTCATCATCACTTAATAGTAGTGATGATGTTGCTGGATCCAATAATAGTGACATATCAAAAGTAGGATGACGAACTAGCGCCATACCAATCCAATCCATGAAATTTTTAATACCACTTCGAGCTGTTGCATTTAAAACTAATTGTTGGCTTTGAAATGCCTTTTGCCAATGATTAATTGCCGTTTTTTTATTTGTGTAAGCCCCCACAATAAATAATCGTTGTTCCGCACGCGTTAAGGCTACGTACAGTAATCGCATTTCTTCCGCTTCTGATTTTGCAATAGCAGCTGATTTTACAATTGTTTTTTGTAGCGTATCTTCCATCGTCCGATTTTCAGGATTTAAATAGGTTATTCCTAATCCAGCCTGATCATCAATTAAATAAGGTTTTCGCATCGCCATTTGATTAAACTGGTGTGTCGCGTCAACCAAGAAGACCATTGGAAATTCAAGTCCCTTACTACCATGAATTGTCATGACTGACACTGCATTTGCGACATTTTGTACAGGTGCTTCTGCTAAATCCTTATCGCGTTCCTGCATTTTTTCAATGAAGCGCACAAACTGGAATAAACCTTTAAAACTACTATTTTCGTAAGCGTGAGCTCGGTTATACAACGCATGTAAATTGGCTTGGCGCTGACTTCCAGCTGGCATCCCCCCGACATAATCAAGAAATCCAGTATCCTGATAAATCTGCCAAATTAAGGTCGCAATTTGATTTTCATGCGCGATTTCACGAAAGCCCGAAAGTTGTGTTAAGAAACGTTCAATTTTATTATACAGTGTTTTTGCGAAGCTACCTGCTTTAAACGTATCAAAATTTTGATAAAAAGTTAACACCGCTTGATAGTAATCATCTGTTCGGTTGCCAATCCGTAAATAGGCCAGTTGATTTTCATCTAATCCAACAATTGGCGACCGTAGGACACTTACCAATGGAATATCTTGATAGGGATTATCAATAATTCGTAATAATGACATCATAATTCTGATTTCAGTTGTTTGGAAATAGCTCTCCGCATCATTCACAACGACTGGAATACCCATTTTTTTAAATTGGTCAATAATCACCAAATTATTTTTACGAGTTGGGACTAGTAATGCAATATCTCGGTATTCAACGGGACGTTTTTCTGATTTATCACGGTCAAAAATCTCTGTTTCATCTACGATTAACGCTTGAATCCGTTGACCAATTAAAGCAATTTGGCCTTCCGATTTACCATCAATTTCAAACTGATCATTCGTTGCTTCACTATCATCATCCGGTCTTTCTGCAGATTCAGGTTCATCAGATTCGTAAATCAGCACTTCTGCTTTTTGCTCAATATCTGGGTAGTAGTTTGCCCCAAAAACCAATTTAGCATCATTATCATAAGCCATTTGTCCAACGGTTTCATCCATAATCTGGGTAAAAATTAAGTTAGTCACATCTGTTACATTCTTCACAGAACGAAAATTTTCAGCTAAGATAATTCGATTTCCATTACTGTCAGTTTCTTTATAAGCTTGGTATTTACTTAAAAACAAACTAGGATCAGCCAGCCTAAAACCATATATTGACTGCTTTACATCCCCCACCATAAACATATTACCGGGATTAGTCGTGGTTACCCTTGTCAAAATAGCTTCTTGTAGTTGATTAGTATCCTGATACTCATCTACCAGAACTTCTTCATATTTTCCTTGTAGAGCAGCTTGTGTTTGCTCGGAAGATTCAGAATCACTCGCTAAAATGTCCAGTGCTAAATGCTCCAAATCATTAAAATCAAGTATATGTCTTTGACGTTTCTCTTTGGTGAAGGCATCACTAAATAAGCCAATCACACTGACTAATTTTTCAACTAATTTCTTAGATTCTGTCATGATATGCAGTGTTTCTGTTTCATTTAAAACAAAAAATTGTTCTGATAAGTTAGCTAAACGTTTTTTTATTCCAGCTTTTAATTCTTTAATTTGATCCTTAGCAACAGCTTGGTCATCTTCTAAATTTTTAGCTGGCACACTAGGCGCACGTTTCAATTCGTACCCACGAATATTATCGCGAATTTGATTCCAAGAACCATCGTTTTCAACAGATTGGACAACAGCTAACAACATCTGACTTTCTTCTTCAGTCACTGCTTGATGTTTCTCTAACCCAAATTGAATTGATAGTTCTAGAGCCGTTTTTAAATCGGCCTGGATTTGCGTTAAATTTGCTTGAACTAATGGCTTAATACTCTTTTGGTAAAACGAACTACTGATTAAATTATCGCCAACATCATAAGTTGCTGCCAAACTAGCCAACCAACCGGTAGGATCTGGTTTCGAACTCGCAAATGTAAATAGGCTAAAAACCAACTCAGATAAACCATCATCATTTCGATCATTTGAAAAATTTTGTGTTAATCTCTCAAAGTCGACATCGTCTTTGGCATACAACATTTCCCGGACGTCTTCCCAGACACTCTCTCTTAATAAAGCCGCCTCAGTCATATCTGTTAACATTCTAAAAACGGGATCCAAATCAATCACATAATAGTAGCGTTTAATTAATTGGAGACAAAATGCATCAAATGTACTAATATTTGCAACTGGCAAGCGCATTAATTGATCCATTAAATGTTGTTTTTGTTCATGATTGTCTGCTTCATTGATTGCCTTTTGAAGTGCCACCTGAATCCGTTGACGCATTTCTTTAGCTGCAGCGTCTGTAAACGTAACAACTAATAAGTCATCAATAGCTGTTCCCGTTAATATTTTTTGAATGACGCGTTCAACTAAAACTCGTGTTTTACCGGAACCGGCAGAGGCTGATACAAGAATATTAGTCCCACTTTCATCGATAGCACGTTGTTGATTTGGTGTAAATGTAAACTTACTCATTACTGTCGGCCTCCCCGTCTATAATCCGTTTTTCAATTTCTTCCCAGCTTAATTTACTTATTTCATGGTAATTATTTTCGGGTAACATCGCATCAAATTGGAATATTGATTTATATGGTGAATATTGTAGGGCTGTTTTTTTAGCGTTCCATCTAGCCGGACTTAAATCGATTATCCCTTCGAAAATATCTGTTGCCGCATCAATAATTAATTGTTTATTGTGTACCAACAAGAAATCTAAATCTGATTGTGAAATCAATTTTTTTGAACGAGCTGATGGTGATGTGAACCCTTTTTTCGTTTTTCTAAATGGATAGATTAATGAAAACCCTGTTGATTCGTCTTCAAAATCAGTATCTAAATGGCTCAGTAACTGCTCATCTTCCAATAATAGCCCATCCATTTGGTTTGCTTTCAACAACGTATTATCCAATCCTTTTTTCTGTACATCTTCAATTTTCAGCTTAGGATTTTGTAAGTGCATGTAAACTGCACCAGCTGCCGAAGTTTTCAGTCCAGTATTTGGTGCAATTACCTCTGCATTCTCAATCAATGCTTGCAAGTAAGTTAACATTTGCATTGATAATCCATAGAAAGCATCACTAAAATCAAACTTTCGAATCCCTGATTTGTAATCGACGATTCCAAGATATTGTTTTGAATCAACCTTCATATAATCAATTCGATCAATTTTACCGCGGACTTTAACTGAATGGCCGCCAGGTAACTTATAAGCTAGGGCTTTCAAACCTGACTCAGCACCGACATGACCAAATAAAACTTCTGTTTTCAGTGGCTTCATCTTTGTTTGTTGCCCTTGTTGCCACATGGCATGCGTCACTTGTTTTAATAGAAGACTTAATTGTTTAGCAATATAGCCCATTCGACTTGAACTACCAAGAATTTGGAACTGAGGTAACTCGCGCATATCTTTTAAAATTACATTCAAATATTCATCTAGTTGTTCTTTGGGTACATTGGCATAGACTTGGTTTGATTCAGTCACAACTTTCATCAACTCATCCAACCCCATATGGAAAAACTCACCAGTACTTGCAGGAGACAGCTCGAAAATGTCTCGTTCTTTCAATTTCAACCCATATTGTAAAAAATATTCAAATGGATTACGATAGAAAGTTTCTAGTTTTGAAATTGAAGTATTCATTTGTGTTCCATATAAATCAGTTATAATTTCCGGCGTCAACTTAACCGGTATATTTTTATACGCTAAGCTTCCTAATAATTGTTTCGTTAATGGTCCCATTTCTGGGTCAGCCGACAGTTGACGTAACACATACAACCAAGCACTAGGCATGGATACTGCAGTTGTTTTGGCAAGTCGACTAGCTACAACCAATGATGATAATGTACTACGTTTTGTTCCGATAAAATCAAGGACTGATTGTTCTGTTAATTCAGGATTAGCAGCTAAATGTTGAACTGATAAATTGAAGTGTTCTTTAATCATCATTAAATAAGGCGATGGATTTAAATTCTTTTCGCCATCGTTGCCACTTGGATATGAAAAAATCAATTGTTCGCGTGGTCCTAAAAATCCGAGATAATTCAAAAAGGGTTCAGCGGCCATTTGACTAATAGCCGAATCGGCTAAGTATTGATCATCAGTTAATAGATTAGCCATTTTCGCCCGATCATCATCTGTTAATAATTGTGTCTGACTAACTTGTTCTGGCATCACCATATCAGTTGATCCAATCATAAAGGTAATCTTTCGGTTGTTCATTTGAACCATCCCTGATTCAGAAATAACGACCTGATCTAATGTTGATGGCACTTGTGAGTAACTTGCCCCTTCAAATCCCGCTTGAATCAAGGCCATGAAGTCAGCGGTATTGAACATTTTAGTTCCCAATGTTTCAACATATTCATCTAACATCCCAACAAATGTTTGCCAAGTTTGTTCTGGTTCTTCTGATTGTGAGATGTTTCCAGCAGCTAAATAGCGGTCTCGCCAACTTAACAAGCGTTGTGTCACACCTTGTTCAACAAGAAACTGATAAATTAGCTTTGCCCCCTCTTCACCGGTTGTCGCCTGATCTAGTTGATTGAAGAATCCTGGTAAAACGTCTTTAACAAAATGTCTAATTTGATTAATTTGTACTGTGATACTTTGGTCCTTATCCGTCTGTTGCTCATCTGCATCCGTAAAATCAAACCGGTAGAACGTCCAATCATCTTCACGTAGCCACTGAGAACCAGAAAAACCGTATTTTAAAACCATATTTTCTGTTAAATCAACAGCACTACGGTACTGTTCAATTGGCATAGCATGATTTTCTATTTGTGGTATTAATAATTCAGTTTTTAATAAGCGCATCATTGCGCCATATTGATAATGCTTTTCTTTCACCTCAAATAACGCTGCCAGTAACTCGACTAAGGGATGGTCAGCCATTGCGTGTTGTAAATCGTTAAAATAAGGTATTTTAAATTCTTTAAAAACCGGTGGAATAACCGTTTCGTAGCTATCTAAATGCCGCGTTAAAATCATAAAATCTCGATAACGATACTCCTTAGTTGCAACTAACTGGCGAATTTTTGTCGCCACTTGTCGAATTTCAATATACCGACTATCGGCTTCAAAAAGTTGAATAGAATCTGAATTTTCTAACCTTTCTGATTTTGTTTTAACTAACCGTCTAGAGTCAATCCAAAAATCTTCCAGACGAGATAAGTCGGGATTCTGGTTAACTTTGGTTTCAGCATAACTATCCGTTAGCACTGGAATCTGAGCTTGATGTGCTTTTTCAATCAAATTAACATACATCCGGCTTGATTTATAAAATAAGTCAGATTTTTCAGCAACTTCATGTGCATTGCCTTTATCTAAGACTAAGCCAATTGTAATCTGTTTCGCACCCTTAATCAGTGCGTTCACGAGCTCCTGCTCTTGTGCTGTAAATTGAGAAAAATGGTCAATATAAAAATAACTCGTCTTCAAAACGTCATCTGTTAAATAACGACTCAACTCTGCTAATAAATCATTATTTTCAATATATCGGTCAGCCATCGCAGCATCAAATGCGCGATAGATAATTTGTAAATCATCTAATTTAGCACCTAAGTCCCCAGTCGTTGGGAAAGATTCAGCAATCCGAGTTAAATCATCAACTGTCACACAACCAACTTTTAATTCTTTCAGTTGGCTGACTAGTTGTGAAATAAACCCAGTTTGGGTCCTTTCACCACGAAATATTGTTAATTCATCTTCATGTTCCGAAATTAATTGATAAACTAACATATTTAATCCAGACTGAGATAAACGAGGAATCTGATAATAGGGTGTATTCTTCAAAAAGAACCAAGCTAATCGAGTAAACGAAAAGACTTGGACGTTCGATTGTGCAAAAATATTTTGTTCGACAAGTTTGTCTTTACCTAATGCTTCAAGGATACTAACTTCTGCTTCGAACTTAATATGATTGGGAACAAGATAAAAAAAAGATGCCGTTGAATCAGTCGTTTGCGCTGCTTTTAATTGTGCAACAAGGCTTGCTTGATGGTCTTTACTAGCTTTTCCTAGGACAAATTTTAAACTCATTTTAACTCCCCTTTTCATACCGCTAACTCGTTATCATTACCTAATAATATACCATATTTAGCTGTTATATTTTTTTAAGAACACATAAAAACCGCTGGACAAATCACAAAGGTGATTTAACCAGCGGTTCATTTTAATTTAATCTTTTTCTGTAAATAGTTTATCAACTGAGCGATTCTTATGAATTAAATCAATTGCTTGGCCAAACAAGTCGGCAACTGATAAGCGCACAAGTTTATCGAGCTTGTCAGCTTCTGGAACAACGATACTATCTGTTACAATCACTTGTTTAATATTGTCATCAGATAAAGCTTCAATCGCACCTTTTGACATCACAGCATGTGTTGCACAAGCATAAATATCTGTTGCACCAGCAGCTTTAAGTGCACGCGCTGCATCAGTCATCATTGTCCCTGTATCAATCATATCATCAATAATGATACAACGACGCCCTTTTACATCGCCAATAATTGATGTTGCTGCAATATTATCAGCAAAATCAGATCCACGTTTATCAACAATAGCAATTTGTGCTTTGAGCTTTTCAGCCATATTACGAGCACCTTTAACACTATTATGATCAGGTGAAATCACAACAACATCATCTGTAATCCCATTTTCAATGAAGTATTTAGCTTGGATTTCTAAAGAAACTAAATGATCAACTGGAATGTTAAAGAATCCTTGTAATTGAGCGGCATGTAAATCAAGTGTAATTACACGAGAAACACCGGCTAATTGAATAAAGTTTGCAACTAACTTAGCTGTAATAGGTTCACGTGAACGTGCTTTACGATCTGAACGTGCATAACCATAATAAGGCATTACAACGTTAATTGTACCCGCACTTGCACGACGTAACGCATCAACCATAATCAAAAGTTCCAGTAAATTTTCATTTACTGGATTTGAGATTGATTGGATAACATAAACATCTGCGCCACGAATACTTTCATCAATGTTGATTTGAATTTCGCCATCACTGAAATGTTTCACGGATGCTGTAGAAAGACTAGTATTTAAAACCTTAGCCACCTTCTCCGCTAATTCAACGTTAGAATTAAGTGCAAATAATTTTAATTGACCTTTTGCGAATTGACCCGACATGATAGCCTCCGTTATTAATCTGTATTTTTTCTTTATAGTTCTATTATAATGAATTTACACTTAAATTACTATGCTCTAAGTAAAAAGTTTAAGATTATCTGAATTGTTCCTTCAGACTAAACGACAATCCTTATGTTTAATGGTAAAATAGACAGATACGAACTTAAAAATATAACTTAATTATGGGGGACACAAAAATTGTCTAGCGGTACAGTTATCATCAATTTGATTGTTATCTTTGTGACATTATTTGCAGCAGCATTCTTCGTTGCCGCAGAATTTGCACTTGTCCAAGCACGTCCAAGTGCCATCGAAGCTGATATCGAAGCAGGTATTGGAAATCGAAAAAAACAAGAAAGAGCATTAAAAATGCTTAACCATTTGAATGAATACCTTTCAACAACACAGGTTGGTGTCAGTGTTGCTGGTATTATTCTGGGTTGGGTTGGTGAAAAAACCATTGAATTTTTACTTGTAGATGTGCTTAAACTATTCCATTTTGCTTCTGAATCAGGGTTAAATATCATTGGCGCAATTATCGGGGTTTTAATCCTTACTTACGTTGAAGTGGTTTACACAGAAATTGTGCCTAAAAACTTAAGTATCGATATGCCCGTTCAAGTTTTAATGGTTGTTATAACACCATTACGCTACTTTCATCTTGCCTTTTACCCATTAGTTTGGTTATTAAATAACTCAGCAACACGTGTTGCTAAAATGATTGGTATTACGCCAACTGATGAAAATAGTGAAGTTTTTACTCAAAAAGAAATTTTATCTTTATCTCAAAATGCCGTTTCAGGTGGTGAATTAGATAGAGATGATTATGTCTATATGCAACGTGCCTTTGATTTAAATGACAAAATTGCTAAAGATATTATGGTCGATCGAACAAGTCTTTATGTCGTAGATATTACAGATACTGTGCACGATGTCGTTAAAGATTATTTACATCAGGGTTATAGCCGTTTTCCAGTAGTTGCTAACAATGATAAAGATAAAATTCTTGGTTACGTCTATATCTACGATTTAGTTAGACAAGCTGAGATTGATGATACTGTCTTAATTAGTAAACTACTTAGAACAATTATTACAGTACCAGAAACAACACCTATTAGAACATTATTAAGCCAAATGATTAGTAAACAAACACCTATCGTTGTTGTCCTTGATGAATATGGTGGTACAAGTGGTATTGTAACGGATAAAGATATTTATGAAGAATTATTTGGAACGGTTAAAGATGAAATTGATGACGTTTCAAGTGAATACATTATCAAAAATGATGATGGTTCATATAATATTAGTGGTAAAACGACTTTATATGATTTCGAACGCTTCTTTAAATTTAAAAATAAAGCGATGAAAGCATCTGAAAGTGTTACATTAGCAGGTTTCATTCTCGAAAATCATAAAGTTAAATTAAATGATGTCATCAAGTTTGATGCTTTTGAATTTAAGATTATTGAGTTTAAACGTAACTACATTGATTGGTTTAATGTTAAACATACGACGACTCAGGTAGACGCAATTGAAGAACAATGAACTGATAAGAAATAATTTAGTCATTACTAATTGGAGGGAATTTTATATTTATGCCTACTCGTAGAGAACTATATCAGCAGGAATCAATTGCAGATTCCACTTCTAATCCAAGTAAAAATCGTCACTCATCGTTGCCAAAAAATGGTAAGAAAAAACCAAATAAAAAACGTCGTCGTTTAATTCTTCTTTTATTGCTCTTACTTTTGGTCGGTGGCGGTATTTATGCATACAGAGCTTACGCAAACGCAAAAAAAGCAGCTGATTCAATTTATACGCCGACAAAAGTCGCTAAAGCTAGAAACGTTTCTTCAGTCTTAAAATCAGGCTATCCAATTTCAATTCTCCTTTTAGGAACCGATGATGGTGCGTTAGGCCGTGCAAAAGTTGGCGGTCGAACAGATACCTTAATTGTCGCAACTTTAAATCCTAAAACGGAATCAATGACGTTAGTCAGTTTACCCCGAGATGCAGAAGTTGCGGTTTCTGGTTATGAATCAGAATTCCCAAGTAAATTAAATTCTGCCTATGCTTATGGTGGTCCTGCTTCTGCTGTTAAAACAGTCGAGAAATATTTGAACGTCCCTATTGATTTCTATGCAACCATTAATATGGGCGGACTCGAAACATTAGTTAATGCGGTTGGTGGCGTTGATGTCACACCACCACTATCGTTCACCTATCAAGGTGCACACTTTAAAAAAGGTGTTAAAACTCATGTTAATGGTGCAGATGCATTATCTTATGCCCGAATGCGTCATGAGGATCCACTTGGTGATTATGGCCGTCAAAAACGTCAACGCCAGATTATCATGTCTGTTGCCTTACAGAGTACAAACTTACAAAACTTATTAAATCAAAAATTCTTAGACACGATGTCTTCTCAATTGAAAACAGATTTATCATTTGATGATTTAGTGACTCTAGGAACTAGCTATCGTGTTGCCACGCACCATTCAAAATCTGATCACCTACAAGGAACTGGAACCATGATTAACGGTGAAGCTTTTGAAGTCGCTGATACACCAGAGAAGCAACGTATTACCGATAAACTTAGATCTGCCTTAGATTTAGTTAAAGCAGAAACGGGCAATACTTTATTAACAAATTCAACAATTAACACAACTCGAAAATAATGACCTATACACTACTCGCATCATCAAGAAGGCAACTTCTGATGATGCTTTTTTATTTATATTGATTAAATTTCATATAGAAAATAGGTCCGTAAAAAAAATTTATTTTATTCATACATTTCATTTGTAAACGGTACCATAAAGTGTAATAATAGATGGTACAAGATACTTTGTTATTTAAATGAAAGTGGGGATTTATATTATGTCAGAAAAAATTAAAGCATCAATTGCAATGTTAAAGGTATTACAGGATTGGAAAGTTGAAAATGTCTATGGGTTACCCGGTGGATCATTCAATACAACAATGCGTGCTCTTGAATCAGAAAAAGAAAACATTAATTACGTTCAAGTACGTCATGAAGAAGTTGGGGCACTTGCTGCTGCCGCTGAAGCAAAACTAACTGGTAAAGTTGGGGTTGTCTTTGGTTCAGCAGGTCCTGGGGCAACACATTTATTCAATGGTTTATATGACGCACAACAAGACCATGTTCCTGTTCTTGCTTTAATCGGTCAGGTTGCTTCATCTGCAATGAACATGGATTCATTCCAAGAAATGAACGAAAATCCAATGTTTGCTGACGTTTCTGTCTATAATAGAACAGTTATGACTCCAGAAAGCTTACCTCGTGTAATTGATCAAGCTATCAGAACAGCTTACCAATACAAAGGTGTAGCAGTTGTTACAATTCCAAATGACTTTGGTTGGATGGATATCGACGCTGACAGTTATTACGCTTCAGGTCACAATTACACAACACCTATTTTACCTGAACCAAATGATTCAAAAATTAAAGAGGCTTTAGCACTTATTAAAGAAGCTAAACAACCTGTTTTATTCGCTGGTATTGGTACAAAAGGTGCTACTGATGAAGTAATTGCTTTCTCTGAACATTTTAAAATGCCTGTAATTATTACAGCTATCAATAAAGGAACTGTTCCTGATAGTTATCGTGCTAACTTAGGGTCAACTTACCGAGTTGCAACAAAACCTGCTGATGAAGCAATTGCTGCCGCTGACTTAGTTGTCTTTGTAGGAGCTGATTTACCTTTCTCACAAACTAAAAAAGTCTTAAAACCCGATATGAAATTTATCCAAATCGATATTGATGCATCAAAAATTGGTAAACGTCATGCAGTTGATGTCGCTTTACTCAGTGATGCTAAGAAAACATTAGCTCGCTTTGTTGAATTAGCTGGTGCTCCTGTTGAAAGTCGTCCATTCTTCGATGCAACTATTGAAGATATGGCTAACTGGCGTACTTACCTCAAGAAATTTGAGGACAAGACAACAACACCACTTCAACCTGCTTCTGTCTTTAAAGAAATCAACAAACATGCCACAGGCGATGACATTTTCGCAGTTGATGTTGGTAATGTTACAATGAATAGCTTACGTTACTTAGATATGAATCCTAAACAAAAATTCACAACATCTGCCTTATTTGCAACAATGGGTTATGGTATGGGTGCAGCAATTGCTGCTAAATCAGCCTTCCCTGACCGTCAAGTCTTTAACCTTGTCGGTGATGGCGCATTTGCTATGATTGTTCAAGATTTATTAACACAAGTAAAATACAAACAACATGTCATTAATATTGTCTTCTCTAACCAACATTTTGGTTTCATTCAAGATGAACAAGAAGATGAAGGTCAACCATTCTATGGTATTGATTTCAATGACGCAGATTGGGCACAAGTCGGAAGCGCTATGGGTACGCTTGGTATCTCAGTTTCTACACATGACGAATTAGTTGCCGCATTTGAAACAGCTATAAAAGCAGAAGGTCCTGTTGTTATTGATGTTAAAATCACTGACGACCGTGCCATCCCTGTTGAAGATTTAGCTGTCGATCCAAAACATTTCTCAGCTGAAGAAATCGCTGCTTACCGTAAACGTTACGAAGCAGAAGACTTACTTGTCTTAGATGATTTAATCGAGAAATACTCAAAATAATGCCCTCACGAATAAAATAGCTATTCCTAAGAGATAGTTATTTTTAAATAACAAAAGACTGTAATGAAGATAACTATCCTCTTCATTACAGTCTTTTTTTTTGGGTTCTATTTTAATTTTACAGGTAGATCTTTTTTTGAAACTTCTTCCCATGAAATAACACCTTTTTTTTCATTATAGGCTAATTTTAAATAGGCGCCTTGACGTAACGGTCTTTCTTTATTCCCATTAAACGTTAATTTCTTAGCTTCATTTTTAGTATTATAAGCCATTTGATTATAGCTATAATCGGCATACGTTTTTCCATTTTGATCCTTTTTAACCACTTTTTTACCTGTTTCTGTTATCTGTGTGTAGTAATCCTGAGTTGAGTAATTAGTCCTATAGTATAAGTACCCGCCGCCAACTAATAGAATAGCGATAATTAATACAATTATTTTTTTCATTTATTCTACCTCCTTTTATTTAATTCATAATCTCAAATAACCATGCATTAAACCACTAATTTGACTTGTACTAATCGAAGATTATCAAAAAATTATATTATAATCCTTTTTTACTCATTTAATTCTATATAATGATACAATACTAACCATACAAACATTAGGAGGTTACGATTATGACAAAAACTCACCAACTAGTTAATAGAAATGAAGTACCTGAAGCACTAACATGGGATTTAACAGCCATTTATCCAAATGATCTTGCATTCCAGACGGATATCGATTTAGTTCGTGACCTCGTTCAAACCTTTGTTTCTACTTACCATAGCCATTTAGGAGAACTAGCTCCAATTAGTACCGCCTTCAATGACTTGGAAGATATTTACACTCGCTTATCACATATTGAACATTATGCATTTTTACAGCAAGCAGTTGATATTACTGATGCAACAGCCAATCAGTTAATGCGCGATTTTGAAGCACTTTCTGCCGAAATTACGACAAAACTGGTTTTCTTTGATATTGAATTACTAGAAAATCCAGTTAAATTATTGGACGACGTTGTTGCAACAAATCCAAAATTAAAAGCTTATATTCGTCAATTAAAGAAACAAAAAGAATTCCAGTTAAGTCCTGAGGTTGAACAAGTCCTTGCGACCTTCCAACCTAATTTTTCTGCACCAGAATCAGTTTACGGTCAAACTCGAGCAGCTGATATGGACTTTTCTGATTTTGAAGTAAATGGTGTGACATATCCAATGTCATTTGTTTTATATGAAAATACGTACCAATACAATCCAGACGCAGCTATTCGTCATGCAGCATTTAAAAGCTTCTCAACAACATTAAATCATTATAAGCATACAATTGCGGCTAACTATTATAATCAAGTATCTATGGAGAAAAGAATTGCTACTTTACGTGGCTATCATTCAGTTTTTGATTACTTATTAGCAGAACAAGAAGTTGACCGTTCATTATTCAATCGTCAAATTGATACAATCATGACTAAATTAGCACCTGTTATGCAAAAATACGCTGCACATGTCAAAGAAGTTCGCGGTTTAGATAAAATGACCTTTGCTGATTTACAAATCGATTTAGATCCTGATTTCGCACCAGAAGTTTCAATTGAAGAAGCTAAGAAATATGTCAACGATGCAGTTGCGCCACTTGGATCTGACTATCAAGCCATGGTTGCTCGTTCATTCCCAGAACGTTGGGTTGATTTTCCACAAAATATTGGTAAGGAAACGGGTGGCTTTGAAACAACTCCTTATGGCAAACATCCTTATATTTTAATGTCATGGACGAACGAATTAGCCGATGTCTATACTTTAATTCATGAGCTCGGTCATGCAGGGCAAGCCATTTTAACACAGGATAACCAATCAATTTTGGGTAGTGAACCTTCTACTTATTTGGTTGAAGCGCCTTCTACATTCAATGAACTATTACTAACAAGTTCAATTGAAAATCAATCAAGTGAACCTCGCTTAAAACGTTTTGCTTATTCAAAAATGTTAACGAATACTTATTTCCATAACTTTGTGACCCATTTACTTGAAGCAGCTTACCAACGTGAAGTTTATCAACTCATTGACGCTGGACAAGGATTTGATGGTGATCAATTAAGTGAAATTAAACGTCATGTCCTTGAAGCATTCTGGGGACCAGATGTTGAAATAAATGACGGTGCTGAACTAACTTGGATGCGCCAATCACACTATTACATGGGCCTCTATTCATACACATATTCAGCAGGTCTTGCCATTTCAACACAAGCACACTTGAACTTATTGAAAGATCCAGAAAATACGACAGAAGCTTGGCTTGCCTTCTTAAAATTAGGTGGCGAATTAGCCCCAATTGAAGCAGCTAAAGTTGCAGGCGTTGATATCACTACGGATGAACCTCTCAATCAAACAATTCAATTTTTAGATGATACCGTGAATAAAATCATTGCTTTAACGAAAGAAATTTAAAAATAAAGGAGAGACACTAAAAAGTTTAGTGTCTCTCCTTTATTTTTTATGCAGGTGGTGTGTTACTTAATACCCATTTTACCTGGGCTGTATATGAACCGCGATGGATTTCACTTGGATCTGCTTTAACCAAAACACCCGCATCTTTGTCCCATGGTACGGTTGTCGTTTTTGTCGTTGATGTTCCTGACAAAATTTCAAGACTTGCCGAACCTAAAACTTGAGCCTTATCTCCGGCTGTTGCTCGATACACAATCGCATCTTTAATTGTATTACTATCTGAAGTAAGATCACTTGCTGAAACTGACAACTGCCAAGTCCCAGGTAATGATGTTTCTAATGCTACAGAAAAATCAGTTTGACGAGGTAATATTGTCGTTTTTCCTGGAATTTTAGTTGTCCCAAAATTTAAACTACCGTTAGTTGTTAGTCCCATTTTACCTGAAACAACGACAGTAATAGTTTTCACGTCAGATTTATTACCGTCTGTATCGACAGCATAAACAGTTAAAACATGACTACCAATTGCTAAGTTATCTGGTAATTTGTAAGTTCCAGAATGGTCCTGACCAGCTTTTACGTTATCATATGTTTCCATTAAAACAGGTGCATTTGACCCTTCTTGATAGTACGTTTTAATGGTTGCACTATCATCAGACTCATGGTAACTCAAAGAATAAGGCGCATTCACTGTTGTACCACTATCATCTAAAGTAAACGTTGGTTTATTAGAGTTCACAATAATATCAGCCGTATATGACGTTGTTTGGTTCCCATATTGATCAGTTGCCATCACAGTATATGGGTTTTTACCAACCTTTAATTGACTACTTGGAACGCTAACACTAAATTTACCGTCTGTTCCGACGTTAGCTGATACTGAGTAACTACCATTGACTTTAATTGCTGCAGTTGTCGTTCCTGCTGGGAAAGTTCCCCCAAGACTTGAAACTACTGTTCCGGCAATAGTTGCTGCTTCATTTTGATTAACCTTGATGTCATTAATTCCTGATATCGTTAATGTTCGTGTGCCTCCAATTGTGAATTTGGCTGCATTTGATTGGATAACCGCATTAGATCCAGAAAATTCACTTACTGGACTATTAACAACTGTATCGGCTGCAACTTTGTCAGCAGTTCCTGTAAGTGTTACTTTTGCACTTGAATACTTAGCTGTTGATAAATCATTCTTAAGGACCTTAACAATTGCCCCATTTGACATCTTTGTTAAATCAATGGTTTCTGAGTCCGTTGCTGCCCCTGAATAAGTAATTGTTCCCGTTTTTAACGTCACATTATTGGGAACCTTCAAGCCAGCACTAATTGTTTTCCAATCTTGTTTACCACCTAAATATTTTAAATTTGTTACAAAATCTAATGAATCTCCAGAGTGTACTAGACCATCATTAGTAACATCTTTATTTTTTTGAGTTGTATCTGTTACTGTCTGAGTTGCAGTTGCATCAACTAAACCTGGAACTTTTTCAAACATTATCAAGTTAGTTTCATAACTACCACCCGTTGATCCAGTAAATCCCCAACGAACTGCGCCATTCGAATTGAATTTAGCCTTATCAATTGACACAGTCGCGCTCTTACCTGTTGTCATAACATTTGTTTTTGGATTTTTATCATCAATTGTGTAAGTCATAGAGCCTGTTGTACTCGTTCCAGCAGAATATTTCAACGTCAAATGATGCCATAACGCGTTAGATAGATTTGCTCCGTAATCAATTAACCCAAGGTGATTTTGATAGTAAAAATAGGCGGTGTGTATTGGAAAAAAACCCGAGTCTTTACTATCCCGTGTATAACTATTAGTATCTGCAGGATAACCACTAGCTATGTGATTACCTGTGACAGCAGTATAATCAAAGCTATTCCCGGAAGTTTGACCCCCATTATTAAAGGTATCGAACTCTAACGCCCAACTGTTTTGTATCCCTGTTTTAACTAGTTTCGAAACATCACTATAACCTGATGTTGTTCCAAAAATACCCTCAGGTAGTATATCATTAGCCCAAACACCTAATGTTTCACCACTACCAGTTGAAATAGCTGCATTTCCTTTAGCATCATTTTGTAATACTAATGCCATACCATCTCCGGCTGCAGCGCCTCCATTACCAAGATATACCCACATTGACGCTGTTGAATCTTTGTTCAAATCGAATGTATTACCATCAGTTGACCAAACAGCTGCCTTTTGATCTTTATTATCAGTAATTGTTACGACCGATTTTGTAGCAGCATTTGCATCCGTTGTTATGACATTTCCAGACGTTAAATTAACTGTTTTACTAACTTCAGATACACCAGCCCCAGTTCCGCGTTGAAATATACCATTCAAAGTGATCCCACTTGGCGCGGTCTGTATTGCATAATTATAATCTGTTTCTGCCGACACACTTGAAAAAGTAGCTAAGAAAGTCGCCGCTAAAACAAACACTAATAAATTTATTTTTTTATGATTAATCCCCATAACCCGCACCCCATTCTCTATCTTTATTACTTATAGTATACGCTTAAATAGAATTAATATTATCCATAAATTTCTTATAAACGCTCATTATTTGATGGTTTTAGGGTCCTTTTCAGGTAATAGTTATTTAATCCTGTATGCCAATTGGTATACCAGTATTCGTCAGCTATAATGTATCATTAAATAAAAAAGTAAGCTTACAATATTGTAAGCTCACTTCAATTTAATACCTAATAAAGCAACTAAAATTGTTGCCTGGTAAGCATTAATCGTTAATCCACGAACCAGCTTAGGATCCAGTATAACTGTTTCAAATTCACTCTCAGAGAAATCCACAGACTTCATGTTGGTCTCAATAAAATCGCAACCTTCAATATTACTTTCAGGGAATGTTAATTTCTTCTTGATTTCAACCGCTTGAAAACTGGTTTCTTTTAAATCACAACGTCTAAATTCAACTTCTTGGAAATTAGCGACACTAAAATTAGAATAGCTTAACTGACAATCTCTAAATGTCGTTTCTTTAAAAACAGTACGATTAGAAAAGTCACACCCCATCATCCGACAGCTTTTAATTTCAGTTCTAAAAAAATAACTTTCATTAAATTCTGCGTTCAAAAACTCACAATGATCAATTACAGTATCTAACCATTCGCTACGCACAAAGTCAGTTTGTTCAAAGGTACAATGATCAAAAGTGACTGAATCAACTCGTACTGTCTCAAAAGAAGCCTCAATCGTACAATTATGGTAAGTTAATCCATATCTAATATCATCAAATGAAATGGTTTGTCCTTCAACAACTTGATTATCCAAAATAATTCACTCCTAAATGTTTACTTAAAACGCTATTTATAAATTTTAACATATTTATTCACAAATACTTAAGACCTTTTTTAGTTAGAAGATAATAAAAAAGATAAATCAGATTATTCTGATTTATCTTTTCTTTAACCTTTATTTTCTTTTTTATCCTTTTTAATAAAGAATAATAGTAGTGCTCCTAATATTAGAACGAATCCTACTAAGACAACCATCACAGATTTTTCTTCATTTGTCTGTGGTAAAATACCACCTACAGATGATACTGAGCCTTTTATGTCTTTTTCAGGATTAACAGTCGTTTTTCTTTCAGGTACACTAGTTGGTTGTGTCACTTTGGTATTCTCTTTAAAACCGATAGTCACATTCGTAGAACCGGCTTCGGTTGTTGCCGCACTAACCATTTGATTAGTATTCAGCATGACAACTCCCAAAAGTAACATTGCTATAATCATAATCTTTTTCTTCATGAGACTAACCTCCCCCAAGGAATACTTTAAAGATTCTTGTTAAAAAGCATTATATAGTGATTGCCACCATATAATGCTTTTTAAACAACTTATTTAAGCAGGTACGTCAGAAAGTGTCCAGTTCATTTTTGTTGAGTAAGCTTCTGCTTTAGCAACACCAGCAGGGACAGTTAATGAAATGTCTCCAGCTGCAAGTGTATCAACAGTAACACCACTACCAGTATCTTTAACAGCATTTAAAGCAACGCCAGCTGTTGTTAAATCTGTAACAGCATTTGAAACAGCTGTAGTTGTTCCAGTTGTTGCTTCAGCAACAACTACTTTACCTTTGCCTGTTGAAAGAACAGCACCAGTTAATTCATCACTACCACTCTTAAATTGGTCAGCTTGAACAGAAAGTGCCCAACCAGCATTTGTTCCACGAACATCCCCAACTTCAATAGCAAGATCTTTTGCTGATTTAACAGTCAATGCTTTTGTAGGAATTTCAATATCTGAACCAAAGTCTACTGTTTTTGTAGCGTAGACAATAGCAAGGTTACCACTATTACCAGTTCCACCACCATCACCAGGATCTGTTGGGTCTGTTGGGTTTGTTGGGTTAACTGGAGGGATTACTTGTCCTTCATCGCCAGCCTTAAACGAAACACTAGCATCAGTTGATGCACCTTGAGCAAGTGTTGCTGCATTTACATGACTTGAAACTGCTAAACCTGCACCTAAAATTGTTGCTGCTAATAATGCACTTGTTAAACCTTTTTTCATAATCTAATCCCCCATAATTCTATCTTTTTTATTGTAAATAATTAAACAGCTGGTGTATCTGATAAAGTCCATGTTAACGTTGAAGCATACGCGATATCTGCTTTAGCAACGCCAGCTGGAATTGTTAATTTAACATTTTCTTTTTTAATGTTATCAACGTTAATACCTGCACCAGCGTCTGCTGTAGCACCAAGAACAACCCCAGAAGTTGTTGTATCAGCAATTGCTGATGACACTGCATGGTTAGCTGTAGAACCATTACCAACTGAAACAGCACCTGCGCCTAAACTAATTGCAGCGCCGCCAAGTTTTTCTGATTCATCAGCGTTAGCTAATTGCTTAGAACTTACTGATAAAGTCCAACCAGCATTTGTTCCACGAACATCACCAACTTCAACTGCAACATCTGTATCAGACGTTAAGTTAACCGTATTTGCCGTAATTTCATTTTCAGTACCAAAACTAATTGCTTTAGTAGCATAGATAATAGCAAGATTACCACTGTTACCAGTATTACCGTTATCCCCAGGTTCTGTTGGTTTTGTTGGATCTGTTGGGTCAACTGGAGGGATAACTTGTCCTTCATCGCCAGCTTTAAATTGAACACCAGTTGTTGTTGTTGCAGGTGTCATATCAGCAGCGTTTACGCTACCTGATACTGCTAAGCCTGCACCTAAGATTGTTGCTGATAATAATGCACTTGTTAATACGTTTTTCATAATTTATTTCCCCCGAATTTGTTATTTAATTTAAACAGCTGGTACGTCTGAAAGACTCCAGTTTAACGTTGTTGCATAAGTATCAGCTTTAGCTGAACCTGCAGGAATTGTCAAAGTCATGTTGTCTGCACGAATCTTATCTGCATTTAAACCAGCACCTTCGCCTGTTTTAGCTGATAAGACAGTTCCACCATCAGTAACCGCTGCAACTGCAGCAGCTGATGCAGGTGTTGGTGTAGCACCGGTACCAATTAAGGTATTATCACCTTTACCTAAAGCTAAGACAGCTCCAGCTAATTCGCCAGACTTTGTACTTTTGAATTGATCTGCTTTAACTGATAATGTCCAACCAGCATCTGTTCCTCGAGTATCGGCAACTTGAAGAGAAATAAAGTTACTACCTTTAAGGTCTTGTTTACTTGCTGAAACAGGTACAGTAGTGCTAACAGAACCAGTTCCATCATCTTTTGGAATCCCAAATGTTACAGCCTTTGTTGCATATACAATTGCTAAAGGACCAGCATGTCCTGTTTCACCGCCACCACCATCACCAGGATCTGTTGGGTCAACTGGGTCTGTTGGGTCAACTGGGTCTGTTGGATCTGTACCTGGTGTAAATGTTACTGAACCGTCAGTTGTTGCACTATCTGGTAAGACAGTATCTGCAGCATTTACGTTACTTGATACTGCTAAACCTGCACCTAAAATTGTTGTTGCTAATAATGAACTTGTTAAACTTTTTTTCATAATATATTTCCCCCAAATTTTTTTAATATTTCACCCGACTCTAACCTAATTAAGCAGGAGCGTCAGTCAATGTCCAAGTTAATGTTGTTGAGTATGCAGCAGCATGTGCTGTACCACCAACAACCCCTAAGTTAATACCCTTTTGTGCATAACTTGTTGTAGTTTCCCCTGCACCTTTGTCAACAGGTGCACTAATTGTTGCACCACCATCTAAGACGTTGCCTGTAGCTGTTGCTGTTACCTCAGGTACGTCACCAATATTATTCGATGCAGTACCATCAGGGAGTGACAATGTAGCACCTTCTAGTTCTACAGATTTAGCTGTAGGATCAGCAACAGTATCTACAACACTCATAAATGGTGTACCACTAACCTTAACGCTCCAACCAACAAATGTTCCACGAAGATCACTAACACTTACATTAATACCACTATTTGAATTTAATGTAGTATTCGCTGCAGAAATTGCTTCTTTACCAAAATCAACTTTACTTGTGACATTTGTAATTGACAATGATGCACTATTAGGATCTGTTGGATCTATTCCGCCAGCTGTAAACGTGGCACTTGCCGTTGTATCTTTTGATGTAGCAGTATCTGCTGCAGATACCTTACTTATTGTTCCGAAACCTAATACCACACCACTAATCATTACTGTTGTTAATAAAGTTTTTTTCATCATTGTTTCCCCCATTTTTCGTATACACTCACTATAGTCGATATTTGACCTAAAAACGGTCAATATTTCATGGTTAAGTGTTTTCTTTTGACAGTCATAATTACTTAATTCTTATTTAGTTATTCTTTTCTATAAAATTATAATACCAAAATTATTTCATTTAAAACGACCAACATTTACGTGTTAGGTGTCATTTTTTGACGTTATTTTACTGGGACACTTGATAATGTCCAATTCAAGTCTGCTTTATAGGCAGTTGCTCTAAGCTTTGATGGATCTGCCTTTAACAAAATACCGGTTCCATCATCGTTAAACTCCTTTCCTGTATCATTTACACCATTACCTGATAAAACGGTTATGCCAGCATCATTAATGATTTGCTCTGTAGCATTGGCATCACTTTTAAAGACCAAAGCATCTGGATCATCAGTTAATCCTGTTGATTTTACAGTCAACACCCAGTTACCGGCATCCACAGCTGAAAGGTCCACATTAAGACCAATTAATGGTGTTAAATTGGTTTTTTCATTTGGTATTTTAATTTTATCTCCATAATTTAAATTATTAATGCTATTAATTTTTAACGTTTTAGTTGGTTTTTTAACATTAAGGATGAATTTTTTAACAGTCGCATTACCTTGATCATCCGTTGTTGTGACGGTTATTGTATGTTGTTTAACCGTCAAGTCGGTCATCTTAATCGTATTAGTATGATCTTTACCTAGCGTTTTACTATTATCGTACTCCTCCTTATATTGACTGGTGTGTGCTACATCACCATAAGAATCTGTAATTTGAGTTGTTAAGGTCGTTGCATGATCACTATTCACCGTGTAGCTCACTGGGTACTCAGTACTTGCGACATCAACTACTGGGATATCCGTATTAGTCGTACTGTCTAATTTATCGCCTGCAATTGCATCTACTTTAATCTTAGGATTTGGTATGGTTACAATGATAGTTCCCTTAGTTGGAAAACTAGTTCCCCCACCTATTACTCTTGTAGCTGTAAGCTCAACTTTATTTTCCCCAATTGCTAGATCAGAATTTTTAATTGTAACTGGTGCTTGCATGAGTGTTTCTATTGGATCATACGATGTTGGATGAAAAGGTGCGTAAATTGTTGCCGTACTATCTGGTTTGGTTACTTGCACATTGAATACGTAGTTATCTAAAGATACGGCAGGATAGTACCCAGGTGATCCTTCTGGTGTTCCTGAGCCATCAACGCTATTTCCATTACCCGCATCATCCTGACTATAAAATAGGTCAGCTAACGCTGCATCTGCAGGCATTATTGTTGATTCTTTGCTAAGTACATCGTCAATGCTAATCGTTTTTTTACTTCCACCCAGAAACATCCCTACAATCTCTGCATTTTTATAATCATCAAATAACGTACGTGTTGTGCTACTTTGTTTTTTAGCCTGTTCTACTTGTTTCTTTTCGTCTTTTTGACTATCTAGTTTTTCACTAGATAGTGTAGACGACGCTGATTCTGAACTTGTTGCATTTGTCGTATCAACTTCTGAATCTATTTTTTCATCAGATACACTACTACTTGAGCTACTAGAATCTGCCTTATTTGATTCTGTTGATTCACTTAATACATTTTCTAAAGTTTGCTCTTTTATAGTCGCAATACTTGAACTAGTTGCTTCTTCTTGTTCACTTGCTGATATAGTTTCATTCAACGCTGTTCCCCCGAACAACATCATCGCACACAAACTACCTATCACAATTCTATTTTTTGGTTTCATAATAATCCCCCAGGATTCTCTTTTTAGTTTATGTCGTTAACCAATTACCGTTATAATATCATCTATATTCGGTAGACAACATTCAACATTTGCGACCTAGATGTGTTTTTTTGACATTTTAATCATAATTATATTTACTTCTTATAGTATGTATCACAAAATTTGATTGTACTTTATTTCATTTTTCTTTATACTTAACCATAGCTATCACTGCACCAGTATCATAAAATATTTTATCCATATGGAGGCTATTATTTTGCTAGAATCAGAAAAAACATTACGTTGGTATAACGTTGCTTTAATTGCATTCGTTTCCGTTTGGGGACTTGCAAATGTCTTTAACAACTTTGCTAACCAAGGACTCACTGTTATTACATCTTGGATTTTAATCATGATTTTTTACTTTGTTCCTTATACTTTAATTGTTGGTCAATTAGGCTCAACATTTAAAGATGCCAGCGGTGGTGTGTCTTCATGGGTGAAAGAAACTTCAACCAAGAGACTTGCCTACTATGCAGCTTGGACTTATTGGGTCGTACATATTCCTTACCTAGCACAAAAACCACAAGGTATTTTAATTGCCTTTAGTTGGTTATTCAAAGGTAACGGAAATTTCGTTAATGAAACTTCTGCTATGACCGTTTCACTTATGGGCTTAGTCATTTTCATTTTCTTCTTATGGATTGCCTCAAAGGGACTTGCTACTTTAAGTCGAATTGGTAGTGTTGCCGGAACAGCAATGTTCGTTATGTCATTATTATTCATCTTGTTGGCAGTTTCAGCGCCATTCATGACGCATGCTAAAATTCAAACACCTGATATGGGTGCCATTAAATCATATCTACCTAACTTTAACTTCGCCTACTTCACAACGATTTCAATGTTAGTTTTCGCTGTTGGTGGTGCTGAAAAGATTTCTCCCTATGTTAATAAAACAAAAAACTCAGCTAAAGAATTTCCAAAAGGAATGTTAGCATTGGCCGCAATGGTTGCCATCTGTGCTATTTTAGGTTCGTTCGCTATGGGATTCTTATTTAACGGAACTAACATCCCTGATGATTTAATCACAAATGGTCCTTACGAAGGTTTCTTACGTCTTGGTAGTTTCTATCACGTAGGTAATTTATTCATGATTCTATACGCAATTGCCAATGCGATGGCTCAAATTTCAGCGCTTGCTTTCTCAATTGATGCACCATTAAAAATTCTTTTAGGTGATGCTGATCCAAACTTCATTCCTAAAAGCTTGTCAAAACTTAATAAAAAAGGAACTCCCGTTAATGGTTATGCCATGACTGGTGTTTTAGTTAGTATTTTAATTATCATTCCTGCAATCGGGATTGGTAACATGAACGCATTATACAAATGGTTATTGAACCTAAATGCGGTTGTCATGCCTATGCGTTATCTCTGGGTATTCTTCGCTTACATGCTATTAAACAAACAATTGAAGAATTTCAAAGCCGGTTACAAGTTTGTTAAGAATCCTGTCGTTGGTTACATTGTTGGTGCTTGGTGTTTCTTATTCACTGCATTCGCTTGTATCCTAGGAGTTGTTCCTAAATTAAACTACTCAGATAGCCCTTCTAACTACTTGTTCCAATTAACACTTAATATTGTCACACCACTTGTCTTAGTTGCATTAGGTTTAATCCTCCCTGCAATTGCACGTCGCGGTAACAAAAAAGCCCTATAAAATTAATCTTAACTAAAATCTTATATTCACAAATAAACCTTATGCCTAAAAGCATAAGGTTTATTTAATTTTATGGTTTTTAATTTTCATATTAGGTATACTAGAGCAGTTAAATAAAATTTTGGAAGGAATCTATTTGTATGAATATTATTGTTATGTTAAAAGTTATTATTTTGGGAGTTGTCGAAGGAATTACAGAATGGCTTCCTATTAGTTCAACGGGACATATGATTTTAGTTGACGAATTTTTACAACTAAAAGAAAATGCTGCTTTCATGGAAATGTTCTTCGTTGTTATCCAACTGGGCGCTATCCTAGCAGTTTGTGTGTTGTATTTCCATAAATTAAATCCTTTTTCTCCAAAAAAATCGCAATTAGAAAAAAGAGATACGTGGTCTCTATGGAGTAAAGTCATTGTAGCTGTACTTCCAGCTGCTGTGATTGGGTTAGTTGCTGATGACTGGTTAAATGCGAAATTATATAATTTCCCAGTTGTTGCCTTAATGTTAATTATTTATGGTGTTTTATTCATTATTATTGAAAACAAAAAAGCCGATGCTGTTCCTTCTATTACATCATTCAATCAAGTTACTTACAAAACAGCGTTACTAATCGGTGTTTTCCAAGTTCTTGCTTTAATTCCCGGAACATCACGTTCTGGTGCAACTATTTTAGGTGCCATTTTATTAGGGACTTCTCGATTCATTGCTGCTGAATTTTCATTTTTCTTATCAATTCCAGTTATGTTCGGTGCCAGTCTACTCAAATTAGTTAAATACTTCCATAATGGTTATAGCTTTACCGGTGATCAAACAGCCGTCTTATTACTTGGTTGTGTAGTCGCATTCTTAGTTTCAATTGTTGCAATCAAATTCTTGATGGGTTACATCAAGTCGAAAGATTTCAAACCATTTGGTTGGTACCGTATTATTTTAGGTGCCTTGCTACTCGTTTACTATTTCTTCATTAAATAATTAGACAAAAAAACGCCGATAATATCGGCGTTTTTTTATTTAGTTTTCTTGGCTGGTGCTTTTTTCTTAGTAGTTACTTTCTTTACAGCCGGTTTCTTTTTAGCGGGTACCTTTTTGGCCACGGGCTTTTTCTTGGCTGCCGCCTTTACAGTTGTCGTTTTTTTCTTTGTTGTCGCTTTTTTTGTAGCCGTCGTCTTTTTAACTGCTGGTTTCTTTTTAACAGCTGGTTTTTTCTTAGCTGGAGCTTTCTTTTTCTTTTCAACGACAACTGGTTCTTTTTCTTCAATAATAGGTGGATTTTCAAGGAAAGCTATCTTTTCAGCAATCATAGTTGTGCTTGTCATATTATGATCACTGGGGTTTTCTAAATAATTAGTCACAGATGTAATTTCATCGATTCTTAATTTAGATGCGTTCAGAATTGGTGACTCAACAATCAGATAGACATTAACTTCTGCTTCATCTGTTACTTCATTAAAGAAGCTGGGTAACTTTTTATAATATTTGTATGGTAAATTAAGGATATTTGCTTCAAGTGTAAAAATTGCGGTACCTTCAGGATATTCAATCATCAATTGAACTTCTACAAGCTTACCATCCCGTACATTGTTTTCTAAATCAGCATAACACTTAGCGAATAATTCTGGTACACCAATCGCTTGGACATCTTCTGGTGTGGCAGTATAAAAAATCTTTGTGTACGCCTCTAACTCAATAGCGGACATGAATTGTTCAACGGTCATTTTCATTAGTTATCTATCCTCCGTATTCTCTCTACATAGTCCATAATATCCTAGATGGCAATAATTGCAAAACATAAATAAAAAAAGGATAACTTTTGTTATCCTTTTTCACTAATACTACTTATTTAGTTGGTACATTACTCAAATTCCATTGCACTGAAGCATCATATTCTTCACTTCTAACCTCGCTAGGTTTAACACGCAATAGAATTCCCGTATCTTTTGCCCACGTTTTAGTTATCTGGTTAGGAGATGAGTTCCCACCCGCAATATCTATCGAATGGTCTTTTAAAGGTGTCCCAATATCTGTCGCTTTTTCTTTGTAAATTAATGCATCTTTTAGCACAGTGCCGCTGGCTCCAACAACATCAGTTCCAGTCAGCTTTAAATTCCATGTACCTGGTACCGATGCAACTACCTGTATACTTAATTCTTCTACAGGGCTATAGGTTGTTTCTTCGTTGGGTATTGGAATATCACTTTGTCCAAAATTTAATGCACCCGTTACCGATGCTATTTCTAAAACACCTGGATCATTAACAGTGATAATTTCTTGACCCGTTACTGAATTACCATATTGATCTTCAACACTTACCGTATAAGTATTTTTTCCAACGTTTAACTTATCTGCAGGCAGCACTTCAGCGTAGTCAATGCTACCCAACTTATTGAATAGCATTGATTTATCACTAAAGGCTTTACCATTCAGCATCGTTGTTATCGTAACGTTATCATTTTCCATTAGTGTATCTGTTTTAACGTTACTCGTAACTTTAATCGACTGACCACTATCAATTGTTTTATCAAGCAATCCTGAAAGTGTCATCTTCTGCTTTAATGCCTTAATGGTAAACGTAGCTAGCTGAGATCTTACTATCGTATTTTGACCATTAAATGTACTAATTGGACTTGTTACTTTGGTATCTGTAGCAACAATTTTAGCTGTCCCATTCATACTGATCGTTGCTGTATCATTACTTTTTGATAAGTTTTTATTTAGACTTGATGTAATGACACCATCTTTAGTTGTTGTATCAAATGTTTGCGTTGTTCCATCGGCGTATTTAATGATACCTTCTTTGTCTAACGTCACAGCATTAGGCGTTTTTAACGAAGCAACGATTTTTTTCCAATCTTGCTTTCCATCATTGTATTTCAAAGTTGTTTGAAGATTAAGTTTATCCCCGCTGTTAGCAATTCCTGATGCGGTAATGTCCTTATTGTTCTGGGTAGTATCTGTCACTTTTTGCGTCGCCGTAACAGAAACTAAATCAGATATTTCTTCAAACATCACTAAATTTGTTTCCCAGTTACCGCCTGTTGCGCCCGTAAATCCCCAAGTCACTTGACCATCAGTGCTCGCAAATTTACTTTTATCAATTGGAACTGTCTTTGCAAGACCACCACCTAATACATCACCCGTACCGGGGACTTTATCTCCAATAGTATAGGTCATTGAGCCGGCAGTTGTAGACGTTGATTTATAATCAATTGACACATGCCACCATCTTCCATTAGATAAGTCAGCGACAGCAAGTAGTCCATCATGAGTTAATTTATTATACTTACTTAAAAAACCATTTTGTTCATAAGTAGCCCTTTGATTAGGATAATTGCTTGCCAGATGATTGTCTTGGATAGTGTTTAAATTATCAAATCCGTTACCCTTGCTTGCCTCACTATTTTTATGTGTATCAAATTCTAACGCCCATGAATTTTTAATAGCTGTTCCTGCAACGGTAGATTCTGATCCACCTTTATCAACACCCCAAACACCTAATGATTCGCCTCCACCAGAAATAGCACTGAGACCACGGCTATCATTTTGTAAAACAAAAGCCATCCCATCACCAGAATTAGCACCCTGATTACCGAAATACATCCACATTGACATTTTATTATTTTTATTAAGATTAAATTTATTGTTTGCTGTAGACCAGGCAGATCCCACTTGGTTAGTTGCATCCGTAATTTTTATAATTGATTTATCTGCGTTATCTGCTGTTTCAGAAACAACATTACCACTAGCATCGAATGTTACAATTTTTGCATTATTTTGTGTTCCTGTTGTTCCAGGTGTCAAAAGTCCATTTGATACTAATGCGTCTGGTGCCGATGCCACTGCGTTAGAATAATCATCAGCATTAACACCTGTAGAGCTAAGCCCTAATGTCACTAACACACCTGTAAAAAGTACAGCTTTCAGCCGTAATATTGTCATAATCCTATCTCCCCCCGGACATTTGAATTTAACCGACAATTAAGTTTATTATTAATTATTTGGTACATTCGTTAGCGTCCAATCTAATTCAGAACTATAGGTTTCAGCTACTTTAATTTCACTTGGTTCAACATCCAATACAATTCCAGAATCTGCTGACCAACTTTTTTCAACCGTAGTTGCTTGACCTACTCCTGTAGACACTATTGTACCATACGTTGGAGAAAGCGGTAACGTGTTTTCCTGATTTGAATTACGAAACCCAATAGTTGAATGCTTTAAAGTACTTTTATCACTTGCTGCAGTTAGTGGTCCTGCAGTCACAGACAATGTCCAGTTTTTAGCTGCTGACGTTTCTAACTTAAGCATATAGCTTGAAGCACGGTTTAAAATACTTCTTTTCGCTGGTATTTTATTATTAAAATTAATTGAATCATCTGATGAAATACTCAACAATCCTACGACAACAGAGATTGTTTGGTTATTAGAAATGTTTCCTTCAGAATCAACCGAATAAATAGTTAACTCGTGCGTTCCAATGGCAAACTTAGTTGTATCTAGTGCTACACTATGATCTTGTGTCGAACCTGGTTTAGTATTTGTATATTTTTCTAATTCAACAGGTGTTCCAGTACTTCCTTCTTTATAGTACGTTGTTAACGCTGCACTATTATCAGCTACTTGGAAAATCAATGTATATGGCGCTACAACGGTTCCTTTATTATCATTTAAAGTTAAAACGGGTTTAATATTAATTTTTTGTGTATATTTTTGCGTCGTATTACCATCTGGATCTGTTACTTGAACATTATAAGAATATTCGCCAGTGGTTAGTTTGTCCTTTGGAATCGTTACGTTAAATGTACCATCCGTTGCGACATCACCCTTAATAGGTGTTGTATCCTCATTAAGTGTCACACTGGCCGTTGTTCCTTTAGCAAAAGTTCCACCTAAACTAGATTTTACCGTTCCACTAATCGTCGCATCCGTTCCATAATTAATATCAATATCTTTAAGGCCATCAATCGTTAAGGCTGTTTTTGGTGATGCTTTAATCGTATAGCTAATAGGATTAGAATCAATCATTGCATTGCTTCCGATGAATTGACCTGCTGAAACAGTCACTGGTGTATCCACTTCAACTGGCATTACTTCACCGATAAATGAAATATGTGAACTTTGTCCAGGTGTAGATAATTCAGGTATTTGCGCGCCGGATAACCCAGCAGGGTCACTTCCATAGATATTACTAGGAAATTTTCCTGTACCAAAATCGTTAGGTATTTCATACCCAGTCCATTTTATATTATTAGCCGGGTATTTTAAATATCCACCTATGCCTGTCCACGATTGTTTTCCACTATCGTAAGTTACGGTAGTGTTGAATTTTACTTTATCTCCAGCTTTTACTTCTCCATTAGCCGAGACATCCTTGTTATTTTGTGTAATATCCGTCATAGTTTGTACCGCAGTCGCATTAACAAGACCTGGTACAGTTTCAAACATAACTAAGTTATTTTCAAAAGAGTCACCCGTTGACCCTGTAAATCCCCAACGGATTTTACCCGTTGTAGAATTAAATTTCGATTTATCAATTGGAACACTTGCCGTCTGCCCTGTCTGACTTGTATCTTCAGTAGGATCCAAGTCTTCTGTTCCTGAAATTGGTTTTTTATCATCAATCGTATATGTCATTGACCCAGCACTCGCACTCACTGATTTATAATCAATTGTCACATGATGCCATGCCCGATTTGATAAGAACCCATTATAATTAATAAGGCCTAAATGATTTAGTTTAACTGAAGAAGAGATTGTATGATTATCCGTGTATGTTGCCTCAACAGCTGGATACCCACTACCAATATGGTTAGGTGCTAAACTAGGATCTAAATCAAATCCGTTTCCTGAACTATTACCATTATTCAAATGAGTATCAAATTCTAGCGCCCAACTATTTTGAATAGCGCCTCTAGCAGTATTATTGGGGGATCCCGTACCCACTGAATCGTCTCCCCAAACACCTAACGTTTCACCTGCTTTAGTTGCAATAGCAGCATTTCCTTTTGCATCATTTTGAAAAACAAGTGCCATCCCATCCCCAGCAGTATTCGTTTTGCTACCAAAATAAATCCACATAGAAGCTTTACTACTTGTATTAATATCAAATGAATTTTCGTCTGTTGACCAAATTGCTGCTTTTTGATTCTTAGCATCCGTAATTTTAACCATCGTTTTAGCAGCCAGATTAGTCGAATTAGGATCTTTATTGGTATCGGTTAATTCGACCATACCACTAGTTGCTACTACTCCAGCACCAGTACCCGTCTGGAATAAATTTGTCATTAAAATTGCTCGAGGTGCTGATGCTTTTGCAGAATCATAATCCGCATCTGCCTTGATACTTGTTACATTAACTAAAAAGAATAACCCAAAAGTTAGTAGTGTTAATTTTAATTTATTATTAATTTTCATGTTGGCCCCCACCTATTTTCCCCAAAGTTCATCTATAATAACTAATATGATAGCATGATACAGACAAAAAAAAACATCAAAAATAGAGGGTACCCCCACACTTTTTGATGTTATTTAAAAAATAAATGATTTTATTATTAATCTAAATTATCATTCATAAACTTAACGACTTTTTTAGTATATAATTCTGGATCCTTACTGAACGCTTTTCCGTGACCTGCGCCCTTCACAATCCACAATTCCTTCGTACCTGCTGAGGCTTTGTAGTTGTCATAAACCATTGCGCTAGGAACGAAATCATCCTTGTCGCCATGAATGAATAATGTTGGTAATTTATTTTTCTTTAATTGTTTAACAGAGTCAGCTTCTGCAAAAGAGTAGCCCGCACGTAACTGAGTTACCCAACTAGAAGTTGTTATTAATGGTTCTTTTGGTAAATTGAATTGGAGTTTCAATTGATAAGCTAACAAATCTTCAACATTTGTATAACCACAATCTTCAACAATTGCTTTAACTTGAGTTGGTAACTTTTCACCACTCATCATCATGACAGTAGCACCACCCATGCTAACTCCAAACAAGCCAATCTTTTGATCTGTTCCCTTTTCGGCAATTAATTTTTTGGTCCATTTAATGTAATCTAAGCGATCTTTCCATCCGAAACCAATATAATCGCCCTGACTTTTACCTTGGCCTCGATCATCTGGCGCTAAAACGTTATAGCCATTATCATGAAATAATTTTATATATGAAGCCATACTTTCTTTATTTTCCATGTAACCATGTGCCACAACAACTGTTTTTAAAGATTTAGTTGCCGCCGGTACATAGTCAGCAACTAATTTTAAATTTTCACCTGCTGATGTTTCTGTCCAGTTTTCTTTTTTAGTACTGGCCAACCATTTTTTTGCTTCAATTGTTCGCTTTGGTGTTCCTTTTGATGTTCCCGTTAATGTTTTTTCTGTATTTTGAATGGCATAGTGATAGAGATAGAAACTACCCCCTGTAATTGCAACCGCTAATAACACTAAAATACTGACAATCCAAATTATAATTTTCTTTTTCATTCAAAGAAACTCCTTTATCGTTTATGCCATTAACGTATTATAGCATTGTTTATTTTATAATTCACGTTTTAATTTAAAAAAATAACCACATTAGTTGGATAAACTAGTGTGGTTACTAAATAAATAACGGTTTATTTAATTTCTTTAACTTCTTTTAATACGTTTTGCATTACTTTTGCTTTTGTTTGTGCCTTGAAAATTGTTGTTGCTTGTTCTGCAATCTTAGCTTGATCAGCTTTCGAGATTGATGCATCTTTCATCATAGCATTTGTGACAGCTGCTTTAACAAAAGTAGCACCATCCGCAGCAAGTTTAGCTTTTCCTGCCTTTGTATTCATTTTAGCTGCTTCTACTTTAGCAATTTTAGGCATGGCCTTAGCTTGCTTAACCGTTAATGTTGTCCAACTCTTTTTAACGTAGAATGTATGCGTACGTTTTACTAAAGTTTTATCGTTATTAGCGATACCAAACATTAATCGATACCCATTACCTTTATAAGTCCAACGGGTTTCTTTAGTAACTAATTTGTTACTCTTAGCATTTTCAACAATCTTGCTAGTTGTATCGTCTGTCTTAGTTGCCTTTGTTTTCTTTTGTGATGCCGTATTTTTATAAATAACGACTTTTTCAGATCCATCTGTACCGATAGGCTGATATAGTAACATGTCCATCTCTTTAGAACTAGAAGCTAATTGTTCTGTCTTAGTTGTCGTTACTTTTTCCATTCCATAATGTGCACTGTAGTTAGCAACAATTAAGCCACCTGTAAGAATAATACAAAGTGCAAAAATGCCACCTAAAATGTAGCTCAGTACATTATTACGGATGAGGTTCCACGTAAGGAAGAATAAAATAATTGAAAGAATTAATAATAAAATAATCATTATTTATTACCTCCATTTTTTAAAACTTGTTGTTTTGATTTTAAGAAGAATGAAAATCCGAGCCCAACCACACAGAAAACGACTGCGATGATAAAGGCAGCATGATAACCACTTAATGTCGCATCAATAGCTTTTGTTTTGTAATCTAATGGTGCCGATTTAAGCATTGATTTAGCTGGTAATGCAGCTGTTGTTACATTTGTTAGAACGGAAATCATAACCGCTGTTACGATTGAACTTGCGATTTGACGAGCTGTATTATTAACAGCCGTTCCATGACCCATCAAGTTAGCTGGTAATGCATTCATCCCTGATGTTGTTGTTGGCATCATAACCATTGAAATCCCAAACATACGAACTGCATACATAATTGTGATGTATAAAGTTGGCGTATCTTTTGTTAAGAAAACGAATGGAATTGTACCAAGTGTTAATAAGAACATACCACCAGTTGCCAATTTCTTAGCACCATAAATATCGAATAATCGTCCCGTTATCGGACTCATAATCCCCATCATTAAAGCACCAGCCAATAAGGTTAATCCTGACTCAAATGCGCTATCTCCACGTACAATTTGGAGATACATTGGTAGAATCATTTCAACACCGATCATAGCCATGTTAACAATTGAACTTAAAACGGCTGCAATTGTGTATTCTTGGGAAGCAAAAACACGTAATTCCAAGAAAGGATTTTCCATTGTTAATTGACGCCATATGAATAAACCAATAAAAATAACACCCACAACAAGGAAACTAAGTACTGAGGTACTTCCCCAGCCGTTATCTCCAACTGTTGAGAATCCATAAAGTAAGCCACCAAATCCAATTGTTGATAAAATCAATGATAAGACATCAATTTTAGATTTGTGTGTTTTGATGACCGGTTTCATAAACCAGAAAGAAGCCACAAAAACAATTCCTACTAATGGAATAATCATACCAAAAAGATCACGCCATGAAGCATTATCAATAACCCAACCTGAAAGTGTAGGTCCAATTGCAGGAGCTAGTCCGATAACTAAACCGGCAAGTCCCATTGAAGCACCACGTTTTTCGGGTGGGAAAATTGAAAGCATAATCGTTTGTAATAAAGGCATTGTTACCCCAACACCGACTGCTTGAACTAAGCGAGCTGTTAACAATACCCCAAAATTAGGTGCGATAAATGCTAAAACTGTTCCTAATTCAAAGATACCAATAGCACCTATGTATAACCATTTGGTATTTACACGACTACTTAACCATGCACTAACTGGAATTAAAATCCCGTTGACTAACATAAATCCTGTTGTTAACCATTGAACAGTTGACGTTGTTACGTCAAATTCATCCATTAATGTTGGAAATGCAGTTGCTAAAATTGTTTGATTCAAAACCGTACAAAATGTCCCTACTAATAAAATTGCAATTAGCATGGGGCGATTATATGGTTTACCCTTTGCATCTAATCCATCCATACTTAAAACCTTCTTTTTCTTTAATTTATCTTCGAAGACTAATATAAGACTATCTCGCTTTAATGTCAAGTAAGTTGACAAACGTTTTAATATATATATAATCAGTATAGTAAACATCACAATGAGATTGTTAGATAAATTTTTATTTAGGAGGTATATTCGTTTGGCAGATATGGACGATATTGCAAACATTAAAGATTATGCAAAAAGAATGGCCGTTATTATGAAGAATGATACATTTTCAATCGGAATCGGTGAAATTGCCGAAACAACTGGGCTCACTCAGAGTCAAATTCGTTATTGGGAACAAAAAGGCTTTATTGATTCTATTAATACTAATAAAAATCAGAATAGAAAATATTCTTACCATACCTTATCAATTATTCGATTAATTAAATCTTACTTAGACTCTGGATTTACACTTAAAACAGCTGCCGCTAAAGCAAATGCCCATAAAGAAATGGGTAAAATGGTTCGTCAGATATTTACGGATCGTTTCGTTGGCGTGGAAGAAATCGATGGTTTACCCTGTATTAATCTCGGTTTCTTTGATAAAGAAGAAACTCAAACGTTATACATTGTCATTCATGATGACTCAACTGAAATAAAAGTTGTTCCGGTAAAATAAAGAAGCTTTCAATACTTGTTTGTAGACAAGTATTGAAAGCTTCTTTATTATCATATCTATTTTAGACCCATAATCCCCCATGCAATCATGCCAATGAGTGCAAAAATAATCCAGTAATAGCGAGCTAGGAATTCCCACCCATTATTAATCGGTTTATATTGCCACTCACGCCATCTATGATTTTCGTGCCAATCTTTATCTGATTCATCTTCTTCTATAAATCGTTTAATTCTAGTTTTAAACTCTGACGTTTTTTTCACTGGCATCGCCACCAAAAAGTAATATTTCTACAGGGACGTCTAAAATTTTGGCTACCGATTCAATTTTTCCCAAATCAGGTTCAGCTTCTCCTGTTTCCCATTTTGATACAGCTTGTCTTGATACAAACAATTGATTTGCCAATTCTTCTTGTGACATTTTTTTCTCTTTACGTATTTTAACGAGTTGTTCCGCAAATATAATTTTCATCCCTATAACCTTCTTTCCTCTATTTAACATCTCAAATATTAGCATACAGCAAGGGGTGCAACAGGCAACCGCTAGTTGAAAGGGCCGCAACTAAAAATAGCATGCGGCAAATTAAATTTGCAACACACTATTTGTCTAGATTTAGTTTTGTTTTTTAATCAACTAACCGCTCAGGCATCATATCTTTTAAAAATTCAACAGCACCATCGCTAACCATTAATTTTTCCCGATCATTTTTAGCTAAGGTTCTTTTTATAGTTTCTTCTTGTCCATTCAATAACTTTGATGTCCACTTAGGATCAATTAAGAGTGAACGACCAACGGCTACTAAATCAGCGTTAGCCAAAACACCATTAACATCTTCCCGAGTCCGAACATCTCCTACCCCGATTAATGGAACACGACCATTTATCTTTTCTTGGACATAATCCATTCTTGATTTTTCATTGAAATTTATATTTCTCGAAACACTATTATACTTACCTAATGAGATATGTAGATAATCTAATTTTTTATCAGCAAGTTTATCAATCAAAATCATTGAATCTTCCATACTAATACCTGGCTTTTCATATTCTTCAGGCGAAAAGCGGTAACCAACAATAAAATCTTTTACACCTGATTGATCAACACTCTCAATAACACCATCAACTACATCATTAATGAATTTAAATCGCTTATCAAGCGTGCCACCCCAAGCATCATGACGTCTATTTGAGTGTGGTGAAAAAAATTGTTGTAGTAAATACGTATTCGCACCATGCAGTTCAACGCCATCAAATCCCGCTTTAATTGCTCGTTTTGTTGCTGATTTAAAGGATTCAATCAACTCTAAAATTTCAGTTTCTGACAATGCTTTAGGAATTTCTGCGTCTGGTCTTTCTGCCGCAACAGCACTGGCTGAAACTGGTAATTGTCCTCTAAGTACCGTTGAATTTGTCATACGACCCGCATGGAAAATTTGTAAAATAGCTTTAGTCCCATTCTTTTTGATTGCCGATGCCAATCTCGTTAGCCCGGGAATAAACTTATCATCATAGATGGCAAGTGAGCCTTCCCAACCTTTTCCATTTGCTTGGACACTGGTAGCTGCCGTAATAACAGCCCCAACTTCGCCTGAATGTAGTGCATAATAATCTGATTCATCATGTGTAACAACTTCATCATAGTAGCTCATCTTAACGGTCATTGGCGCCATTAAGATTCTATTTTTCAATTCCAATCCCCGCCTGAATCTAAAGGTATCCGTCATCTTTTTTGTCATCGTTATTCTCCCATTCAGTCGTTAGTTTTATTTAAATTAGTCATACCATACTACTCAAAATTATGTTGCTAGATTAAATGATGCGCTCATTGTCTCACTTACAAAGAAATCTCTCAATGATGATAAATCTTAATTTTTTCTATTATTCAAACTCAATTATTATGATTCCTTCATCAGATAGGTATAATAAAATTAAAATACATGCTATTTAAGGAGCAAACCATTATGAAATTCAGACAATTAATTTATACAGTAACTCTTACAACATTAGCTGTCTTGAGTCTAGGATCTGTTGCCTCTGCTGCAACTAATGATTCAAGCTCAGCTTCATCAACATCGGGCACAACAACTGACTGGTCAAATCCAGTTGTCACATTAGGAACAAGTTTAACAGATTCACAAAAATCAGGAACACTTTCAACTTTAACAGCTAGCTTAAACGGTAGTTCTTCATATTCGACATTACCCGTAAATGGCGCAACTTTAGTTAAATATCTCAATAGTTCTGGTGGCTCATTTACATCAACTTCAGGTGTCTGGTCATCTGCTATGGTTCAAAAAACGAGCAGTGGTTCTGGTATCAACGTTGAAATTTTAGACTACAATGGTAAAAATAACATCACCACAATTACAGAAAACCAATATAAAAACGCCGCATTAACAGCTGGTGTAACTGATGCCAATATCTATGTCACTTCTGCTACACCAATAGATGGATCAGGTGCTTTAGCTGGTGTTTATGCAGCCTTCGCTACAAACGGGGACGCTCTAAATACAAAACAAGTCACTGCCGCACAAAATGAAATGTCGACTTTAAGTGACATTACACAAGCCAATAAAAGCAAAGATGGGTATACTGATTCACAATTGAATAACGCTGTAGCCGGTGCTAAAAATGATATGGCTAAAGAAGGTAGTTCTATTACAAATAATCAAATTACTACTATTGTAAATAACCAAATCACAAATAATAACTTAACAAATGTCATTACTGATAATCAAAAACAAGATATTATTGCCGTGTTAATCAAGATTCGTGATTCAGGTGCTTTAGATTCATCAAATTTCAAATCACAAGCAAGTAAAGTTGCAACAAATATTCAAGATGGTGCTAAAGATATTTTCAGCAAATTAGACACAGCTGAAAATCGAAACTTCCTACAAAAAATTTGGGACGCAATTGTTTCATTTTTTAACGCTATCTGGTCAGCTATTAGTTCTTGGATTTCATAAATAAAACTAACCATATAGGTTTTAAGAAGAACTTACAGTTTTAGACTAAAAATCTTACTGTAGGTTTTTTTAGTTAACTAATCAAACGGAGGCATGATACTATCACGAAGAAAAAAATATTAAGTGTCATTTTCATCCTATTAATAGTAAGTGCCGCATGTACCTTTTACGCATTTAAAATAGAGCCTTACCGCGTTGTCGTTAAAAATATTGCTTTAAATAAGGCAGATACTACTAAAAAGAAACTTAAAATTGTGCAAATTAGTGATGTCGAAATAGCAGATGATTATACACCTGAAAATTTCGGAAAAATTGTTAATAAAATCAATCAAGAAAAACCAGATTTGGTCTTATTTACAGGTGATTTATTCAGCAATTACAATCAATACCATCCCGTAACAGCTATTGTTCAAAAACTAAGTGAAATTAAATCAACCTATGGAAAATACGCAGTATATGGAAATAAAGATTACGGTGGCGGTGCAGCCAGAGTTTACACTACTGTAATGAATCAAGGTGGTTTTACTGTCCTTAAAAATAGTTCAACGACTATCAATGTAGGTGGAAATTCATCCATTTGGTTGGGTGGTGTAGATGACTCTCAATTAGGTATCCCCGATGTCCAAACGACAGTAGCTCCTGATAAATCCAATTCAACGTACCATATTTTAATGGCTCATGAACCTAGTTTGTCAAATGGTTCATTTAATACCGTCGATTTAATTTTAAGTGGTCACACACATGGTGGCCAAATTCGTATTCCTTTCACTAATAAAGGATTATTATCTGATCATGACGGAGATGGTGGCTACTCTAGTGGCCTTTATACACTAAAGAACAATACAAAATTATATGTTAATAGTGGTATTGGAACATCTCGAATCTCAGCTCGATTCCTAGTACCTCCACAGATTGCAGTATTTGACTTGTATCTTTAGTAATAGTCATTTTAAGCTACTCATAATTATTGGACAAAAAAAGTGTATCGTCAAAAATTAATTGACGATACACTTTTTTTAAACATTTTTACGTTTGAAAACAAAATAACCTAAAAATAAAAATAGTGCCGTATAAGCTAGATTACCTATAATCAATTCGTTATTCGTTAATTGAGTTAGTTTTTCAAACTCCTGTCCGTCTGCCCACTGATTACTTAAATTCATCATATTAAGTGGATTCCATTTAATCCAATCCCATTTAGCAATAGCTAACATTTGGATTCCTGATAAAATAGATGTTAAGAAATAAAAAACAATACCAGCTGCAATCGAAGCACCTGAACTACTAAAGATACTAGCCAATAATAATACCAAACTTAAAATCAACCAGGTACTAATAAAATTCCCCACTAACGTTGTTATTAAAGACATAACAATCGTTTGGTTATCTATTTTATCTGACAAGGATACCATTGGTAAAAGCACTAATTTAGCTATAATTGAAGCCACGAATATTAAAACATTCAAATAAATCGAATAGATTAATATTGTAAGCCATTTACTAGCTAAAACAGCTCCACGTGAATATTTCCGATAAAGCAAATCCTTAATTGTACCAAACTGTGTTTCCATAGCAATAATAACACTTGCTGACGCAATTAAAATGAAAATAATTAATTGAATAGATCCAAATCCACTTTGTACCATGCTTGCTGGATCGAAAATCGAACTATATATTTTTGTTAAAAGTGCTACCCCAAAAATAAAAACAAGTAATATCGCTGATATAATCGCTGTAGATTTCTTTTTACCTAACTTAAATAATTCTTGTTTAACTAAAGTTAACATTAAGCCTTACCTCCGTCATTACTATCTAATAAATTCAATAGTGATTCTTCCATATCATGTTCTTGATGACGTACATCATTTATTTGAATTTTATTATCGTAGAGCACTTGGATAATATTTGCTAAAGTATCTTGTTCGTCTACCTTTACTTTAACTGTTTGATCAACTGCCAATTCATAATTAGCGGCCTTTAAAAGAACTTTAGCTTGCTCGTTTGACGTCGTCTCTAGTAAAACATATCGCTTACTACTATCACTTAATTCAGTAGTAGACATTGCTTTCATTATTTTACCTTCATTTAAAATAATAAAGTGATCAACAATTTTCTCTAATTCACCTAAAATATGACTTGAAATCAAGAACGCTGTCCCGCGTTTAGATAACTTTAAAACAAGTTCGCGGACATCACGTGTTGCTTGAGGATCTAATCCGTTCATAGGTTCATCTAAAATAATTAATCTTGGTCTATTTAATAAAGCTAATGCAATTCCTAATTTTTGCTTCATTCCTAATGAATATGATTTAGCTTTACGATTAATGTAATCTGTCATATGCAAATCAGCAACAATTTCATCTAATTCTTCTTTGGTATTGATTTCAGAGAATAATTTTAAATGATCATAGCCACTTAAAAATGGATAGATACCAGGATATTCAATTAAGGCACCAACTTCTTCTAACCCTTGATGGCTAGTTGTTGATACAATTTTACCGTCAATTGTTATTTCTCCAGTTTGGTAATTTGATAATCCAAGAATTGATTTCATGATGGTTGTTTTACCAGCGCCATTAGCACCAACAAGCCCAACAATCTCACCTTCTGCGATTGTAAAATTAATACCTTTGAGGACTACCTTTTTACCGAAACTTTTAGTTAAATTGTTTATTGTTAACATTTCTTTCAAATTGAATCCCTCCCAATAATTGCTTTTACATTCCTATAAACAGTAGTTTAGCACAATTCCCTTTTATTACATACTAACAAGTCTGTAAGGTCAAAATGGCTACCTATTCTTAGAGAAATAGGTAGCCATTTTACTTTTATTTTTTATTTTTCGAAAAAATACGTTGCAATTTTTGACTAATATTTTGTGGACGATAAATAACAATATAAGCAACAATGACTGTAATACAGCCGCTTATCAAGCCATATCCTATTTTTTCCCCAATTGTATCATAATTAACTACAGCCATTAAAATAGCTATATAAGCCGTTGTAAAAATGAGTAGTGGTAGTTTTAAATAATCGAATTGTAAATAAGGACTATCCTGTTCTAATGATAATTTGTTGAAATAATGAACTGCCATCACTATCATCAATAACCCAGCAATCAAGTATATAAATCCTAGTACAAGATAATAAGTATTAGACATGTCTTGCGTTTGATCAAAAATGAATCCTTCAAAGTAAGCAAACCATATCAAGGCCGAGCCAGTGAATCCCAACGCAGTGACGACAGATGCTACAACCCGACGAACTAAAACACCTACCACAAGGCCAACACTGTATAGCGCAATCAATTGACTACTATCTAAGAATAAATGTATCATTCTATCTGATATAAAATTTGGATTACTTACTGAGATAGCTACATCAGCAACAAATGTTGTTATAATTGAACCTACAATAAAAGTAAGTAAGGCAGGTAGTAACATTAGACCAATTTTTTTTAAGAAAATGCGTTTTCTAGAAAATGAGCTTGAAAATATAAATTCATTAAATTTAGTTTGCATATCATACATATTAGTAAATATCCCTAATAAGATAGCACCCAGACTAAAAATAACTAGTGCTGTTTTTGCATTTTGAAATGTACCATCATGAATACTTACATCTTTTATTTTAATATTATTTTTTTCATATGTTGCTCTGCTAACTGAACCTATTTTACGATGATCCGCTTTTGCCGAATCTTTTTCACTTTGAACAAACTCTGTATAAGTAAGATTGGCCGCGTCTATTCCCGTAGTGTCAACCGAATTATGTAGTGTAAACCCCATAACAACCACAATAAGTGCAACAAGTGATAAAACAATCCACTTATATCTCTGCCAAATAATCTGATTCAATCTTCTATTAACTGTCACTACTTCCCACCTCCGGTATTTTCTTTAGCCGAAAGACTTGCTCGGAATAAATCTTCCAACGTTAACGGTAATTCTTCGAATAATGCCGGATCTTCAGCTTCAATTTGAGCTTCAATTTCATCTGAATAGTGTTCAAATAAAACAGTGACGACACGACCTTGAATACTCATTGCTCGGCTATTTTCTTTAATGAAAGCTGGAATTTCTTTTGATTTAAACACCAATTGAACTTTTCGTGATTCTGAACGCGTGTCTTCCAAACGATAATCACTCACAATATGTCCATCTTTTAAAACCATTGCGCGATCGATTAATCGATCTAATTCTTCTAAATTATGTGAAGAAATAAGTACACTTCGCTGGTCTTCAGCAACGGCATCAATAATAATTTGGAAAACTTGTTTACGGACAATTACATCTAACCCGTCCAGTGGTTCATCTAAAATAACATATGGTGCACCAGTGGAAAAGGCCAAAATAATATTAAATAATCCTTGCATCCCTTTAGAAAATTGACGATATTTTGTTTGTTTAGGTAGGTTGTATTCTGTGACCCAATTATCATATTTTTGACGATCAAACGTTTGATAAGCGAGTTCATAGAATTCGACAATCTTATCTATTGTGTAGCTGTCTAAAAAATTATTCTGTGTATCTAAATAAAAGAGTTTTTCCTTCAATGATGAATCTTCTTTCATCCATTGATCATCAATTAAAATATCACCTTGATCTGGTATGTATTGGCCTGAAATTGATCTGAATAAGGTTGTTTTACCAACTCCATTACGACCAATTAGACCCACTATTTCCCCTGGGACTAAAGACATATTAATATCATTAAGTATCTCTTTGTCACTAATTTTCTCTGATAAACCTTTAATTTCAAATCCCATTCTTAGTCCTCCTTTTCAAAATACGACTTAACCCAACCCTGAATCTCATCTTCTTGGACACCGAGATAGGTCACTTCTTTAATCGTATCTAACAATGCCTCACGATTTTTTTGGATTTGTCGTTCATCGCGATTGCTCTCATTATTGGCTTTGACATATGTCCCTCGACCTTTAACTGTCACGATTACATCCTGTGATTCTAAAACTTTATACGCTTTACTAACCGTATTTGGATTCATTTCATGAATTTTAGCCATTTCTCTAACTGACGGCAACTTGTCTTCTGTCTGCAAAATTCCTTTAAAAATATCTTCTTTTATACCTGATATCAATTGTTCATAAAACGGTTTACTACTCGTCTTATTAATTTGCAATTATCTCACCTCATCCATGTGTACTATAATACATAGTACACATATTAAATACAACCCTTTTAGACATAAAAAAAGAGATAATAACAAATTGTTATTATCTCTTTCAATTACATTTATTAAACTGTAGCGTTCACAAAGGCTTGGAATAAACCTTCTGGACGTTGTGGTCTTGATAAAAATTCTGGATGGTATTGAGCTGCCACAAAGAATTTATTTTCAGGAATTTCAACAACTTCAACTAAACGATTATCTGGAGATGTTCCAGCAAAAACCAATCCTTTATCAGCAAGTTGTTCACGGTATTCGTTATTAAATTCATAACGATGACGGTGACGTTCTTGGATAACTTCTTGATTATCATAAGCTGCAGCTGCTACCGTTCCTGGTTTTAATTTACATGGATATAAACCAAGACGTTGTGTTCCACCCATATCTTCAACATCTTCTTGATCTGTCATCAAGTCGATAATGTTATGTGGTGTTTCTGGAACAGCTTCAGTTGAATGTGCGCCTTGGAGCCCAACAACGTTACGTGCAAATTCAATACATGCCATTTGCATACCAAGACAAACACCTAAGAATGGAACATTATTTTCACGCGCATATTGAATTGAAAGAATCATCCCTTCAAGTCCACGATTACCGAATCCTCCTGGAACGATGATTCCATCAGCATCTTGCAACGTTTCAACAATATTACTTTCATCTAATTTTTCTGCATCAACCATTGTGATTTTAACATCAGCATCAACAGTGTATCCAGCATGTTTCAATGCTTCGGCAACAGAAATATAAGCATCTGGCAATTTAACATATTTACCAACCAACGCAATATTGATTGTTTTCTTCAAATTTAAAACTTGTGTTTCAAGTTTTTGCCATTCAGTCATATCTGCTTCTGGTGTTGTTAATTTCAAATGATCAACAACGATTTGGTCCATTTTTTGTTTTTGTAACGCTAAAGGAATCGTATATAATGTATCAACATCCATTGATTCAATAACGGCTTCTGGTTCAACATCACAGAAATTAGCTAATTTATTACGCATATCTTGCGAGATATGTTCTTCAGTCCGAACAACCAACATATCTGGTTGAATACCCAATCCGCGTAATTCTTTAACACTATGTTGTGTAGGTTTCGTTTTCATTTCACCTGCAGCTTTTAGGTAAGGAATCAATGTTGTATGAATATAAATAACATTATCTGAACCGACATCAGCTTTCATTTGACGTAATGCTTCAAGGAAAGGCAATGATTCAATATCACCAACAGTTCCACCTATTTCAGTAATTACAACATCAGAATCCGTTGTTGTTCCAGCACGCATAATTTTTTCTTTAATTGTATTTGTAATATGTGGTATAACTTGAACTGTGGCACCCAAATAATCACCACGACGTTCTTTTTGTAAAACTTCTGAATAAATTTTACCAGTCGTTACGTTTGAATATTGATTTAAGTTAATATCAATAAAACGTTCATAATGACCAAGATCTAAATCAGTCTCTGTACCATCATCAGTTACGAAAACTTCCCCATGTTGATAGGGACTCATTGTTCCTGGATCCACATTGATATAAGGATCAAACTTTTGAATAGTAACTTTCAAGCCTCTATTCTTTAATAAACGGCCAAGAGATGCTGCAACAATCCCTTTACCAATTGACGAAACAACGCCACCTGTAACAAATATATATTTGGTCATTATAAATCTCCTTTGGGTTAATTTTTGTGGGGATTCTGTGTTTGTGGCCTGATAGTTATTGTTCATTATGTCTATAAAAAACAACAAGCCCCCTAAGCCGAGTAGAATAATCTAATCAGTGTAGGGAGCTTGTATCAACCGTGCGTTTGTCCTCGCAAGAAATACCTGCGAGGCGCCCAAAAAATATATTACAGGGTTTTGACGAAATCGTCAAGTCCTTTTAATTATTTTCCTCGTCGTCTTCTGCATCTTCATCGGATATTTCAGATAATTGATCTTCAATACCTTCTGGTAATTCTTCTTCATCATCAGAATTACTATCAGCTATTTCATCTAAATCTTTATCATAACCTTTAATTTCTGTATCTTCATCATCATCTTCGTCGTCATCTTCATAAGTTGCATCTAAATCGTCGTCCTCAGGATCATCATCATTGTAATCAATAACGTCATCATCATCAGCGGCATCTGCTAAGAAAGCATTAACTTTCTTACGTTTTTTACGTTTAGGACGATCTTCATCGTCTTCATCTTCTACATGAGCAACAGCTTCATCGATTGAATCGAAGGGATACCATGAACGTAATCCCCATAAGTTCTCTCCAAGTGAAATGAAGCTACCATCAGCATTTAAATCTGTGTAAAATTGTGATAAGCGATCTCTCACTTCTAAATCATTTTTACCAAGATATGTTTGGATTTCATTAGTTAAGTCAGCAAAACCCATGACGTCACCATGTTGCGATAAGATTGCGTGAGCAACCTCGATCATTGATAACTCGTCTTTGTTTTGGCCATCGAATTGTTTAAGCTCCAACTAGCACACGTCCTTTCCAAAAGTCTACTCTTAATCATACATTTTTATGCCGTAAATTGCAATCGTATATTATAGTCTCCCAACAATTCACCGCTTGTTGTTAAGCGATAATCAATATCAAGTGATCCCGAAATTGGTTGGCTATTTAACTGACTTTTTAATTGCGTTGTTTCAATTTCAATTGGAATACGACCATACGCTGTTTTATAAACCCCATTAATTTTTTTTTGCGCTAAAAAAATTAATTTTGTGCGTATATCATCTGTTTCTCGAGTTAATTGAATTTCACCATCATCTTGCAATTTAAAGGTAACTGGATTTTTTTTACCAGACTCTGCGTCTTCTTCTTTATATCTGATATACATCCCATCGCCTAAACGAACGAGTTGTCCCGTTGTTTCGATGACATAGCGTTCAACTTCGCCTTCTTGTGTTTTAATTGTTTCCAAATGGATCGCAATTTGTTTATCTAACGTGATTGCCATACAACTTAATTCCTCCATTCACCTTATCGTTTCACTGTATTATAACTTAGATTTAAATGAATGTCGTTACCTATAATCATCATTATGTCATGACTAAATTACGAATGTTCGTTATAATAGAAGTATTACGAACTTATTTACTATCTAAATTTTCGAGGAGGGATTCTATTGCTCGAACAATCGCCGTTACTTGCTAGAGAAAAAGTGTTACGTGATCCTATTCACGATTACATTTATGTGCAACATCAAGTTATTTTAGATTTAATTAATACTAAAGAATTCCAACGTTTACGCCGAATTAAACAGCTCGGTACAACTTCATTAACTTTTCATGGAGCGGAACATTCACGTTTCACCCATTCCGTGGGTGTTTATGAAATCACACGTCGAATCTGCGATAATTTCCAACGAAATTATCCAAGCAAAGAAGCTGGCGACGGTTTATGGGACGACTCCGAAAAATTAGTGGCGTTATGCGCTGCTCTTTTACACGATATCGGCCATGGTCCATACTCACATACTTTCGAGCACATTTTCAAAACGGACCACGAAGCTATCACTGCTCAAATTTTAACTGATCCATCAACTGAGATTAATCAAGTTTTAGCAAAAGTTTCTGCTGATTTCCCAGAAAAAGTGGCAAGTGTTATTCAAAAAACGTACCCTAATCCACAAGTTGTCCAATTGATTTCGAGTCAAATAGACGCTGATCGAATGGATTACTTATTACGTGATTCTTACTACACTGGTACAAATTATGGTACATTTGACTTAACTCGGATTTTACGTGTGATGCGTCCTTATAAAGGCGGGATTGCATTTGATATCAATGGGATGCATGCCGTTGAAGATTATATTGTCAGCCGATTCCAAATGTACGTCCAAGTTTATTTCCATCCTATTTCTAGATCAATGGAAGTTATTTTAAGTCATTTATTAAATCGGGCTAAATACCTATACGAAAATAATCGCTTAAGTGCCGAGGATTCACCAAAATTATTGATTCCACTTTTTAAAAATGAATTTTCATTAGATGATTATTTACAATTAGATGACGGTGTTTTAACCACTTACTTCACGGAATGGCGTCAAAATACTGATAATATCTTAAGTGACTTAGCTGTCCGTTTCCTGGATCGCAAACCATTTAAATCAATCAAATTTGATGAAGAGACTGTTGATTTATTACCTACTCTAGAACGTCTTATTGAATCAGCTGGCTTTCAACCTGACTACTATACGGCAGAAAATGACAGTTACGACTTACCTTATGATGCCTATGATCCAACCAAAGATAAGCCGCGCACCCAAATCGAATTAGCTCAAGAAGATGGTTCACTTGTTGAATTATCTAGCGTCAGTGACCTCGTTGCTTCTATTACTGGTAAAGTATCAGGCGACCGTCGTTTCTTCTTCCCAAGAGAATTAGTAAAATCAGAGAACGATTTATTCACTGACATTTATACACAATTTAGAACTTATCTTAATAATGATACTTTAATCAACCCAAAGGAGAATACACAACATGACAATTAAATTAATCGCAATCGATATTGACGGTACTCTCGTTAATGATAAAAAAGAAATCGCCCCAGAAACTATTACTACTATTAAAGCTGCTAAAGCTGCTGGCATCAAAGTTGTCCTTTGTACCGGACGTCCTTTAACAGGCGTTACAAAATACTTAGAAAAACTCGGTTTAACATCAGATGATGATTTTGTTATTACTTTTAACGGTGCTTTAGTTCAAGTTTCAGGCTCTGGTGAAGTTTTAATTCATCATACGTTAGATATTAATGATTACAACATAATCGAAGAAACAAGTCGTGAATTAAACGTCCATGTTCATGCTGAAGATCAAGCATTAATGTATACACCTAATGCTGATATCAGTGAATATTCTGTGGCAGAGTCATTCTTAGTTCAAATGCCTATTCGTTTCCGAAAACCTGAAGAAATGGACAAGAATATCGTCATTTCGAAAATGATGTATATTGATTATCCTGAAGTTATTACACGTGTCGTTAAGGAATTACCCGCAAAAATTACCGATAATTATTACTACGTTCAAAGTGAACCTTACTTTTTAGAACTCCTAAACAAAAATGCCAGCAAGGGAAATGCCGTTATGTCCTTGGCTGATAAATTAGGTTTCACCAAAGACGAGGTTATGGCACTTGGTGATCAAGGTAATGATTTATCAATGATCCAAGCAGCAGGTCTAGGTGTTGCCATGGGTAACGCCATTCAAGAAGTTAAAGATAATGCTCAAGCAGTAACTGCTACTAACGTTGAGTTAGGTGTTGCTAAAGCAATCCAAAAATATGCATTAGCTGATTAAATAAATTAAAAACGGACCTAACTTTGAATAATCAAAGTTAGGTCCGTTTTTTTGGCGAATTATCTTCTAAACAACAATCGCATAAATTCTCTAAAAGATAACTTTGATTGCTTAAATTGTTTATATAATGATCCAGCATTTTCTGCAAATCCACCATCTACAAAGTATGCTCCTACAGCAAAACACAAAACGATGATAATACCCAAAAAAATATTCATGACATCATCTCCCTAGTTTAAATAGTCACTAATACAGCAATCAAAATCAATAATGCACCAACAATAAAACAACTACGCATCAATGGTGATATTTTAAGCGGACGATTTTTTTTACTTCCTACACTTTTAACATCAATTTTACGTTCATTATAATCTTCTTTAGATTCACCTTTATCTCGTCGTTTAAACCAGCCAGCGAATAGTTGTGCTTGGCTCAAAATTAATATAATGCCGACTAGAATTAATATAATGCCAATATAAAAATATACATTAGATAAAGAAAAACTATCCCCTCCAACACGGATCCAGATAATCGCAGTAATGATTGCCAGTACACTTAATAAAAATGTGACATTCCTTTTAGCCTGTTTCATGATAGTTAGTTCCTCGCTCGCTTTTAATTTGTGCTTTGATTATATCATTCAAACCTATTAACTCACAATTTTCAGTTCACTTATCCTATAAAATCCGTTATACTTTAAGATACAGTTAACCAAATTAAAGGAGACTCATCAAACATGTTAAAAGAATTTAGAGATTTTATCACTCGCGGAAATGTGATGGATTTGGCAGTCGCTGTTATTATTGGTGGTGCATTTACAACAATCGTTAAGTCTTTCACAACTAACATCATTGGTCCTATCATTGCACTTGTCGTCGGTAAAGTTGACTTGTCAGGGATCGTTCTCACAATTGGTGATACAACTTTCAAAATCGGACAATTTTTAGACGATGTCATTAACTTTATAATCGTAGCCTTTGTTATCTTTATGTTGCTTAAAGGAATCACAGCACTTAGAAATGCAACAAGTAGATCTAATGATAAGGAAGAAGAATCTTCAGAAACGACATTAACACCTACAGAAGAATATTTAAAAGATATCCGTAACTTACTAGCTGAAAGAGATAGTGACTTACCTCGAGAAGCATCAAAAAAAATTGAAGAAAAAATTGCAAAAGAAGACTAAATAATAATTAATAAAAACTTGATTCTGATTTTTAATCGGAATCAAGTTTTTTTATTTTACTTATATTTTATCTTTTTTACATCACATTTTCTTCACAACTACTTGTTATGATAACTTCATACCTTAATTAATAACTTTTAAATTTTAATTTATTTCCCCGAATAAATTAATTTAACTCATAACTAATTTCTCCCCTGAAATTAATTATCTCTACTCCCTTTTTCCGTCAGTCTCCCCGGACTGACGGTTTTTTTATACCCTTAAAATTAAAGTGTATCGACTATAAAATCATAATATTCAAGCGTTATAATCTGTAGTAATAAATAACAATCTAAGATTATTTTGGTCCCCCTTTTTAACATTACGAGTACTGTCTCTAATTAAATATACGTTTGAAGTCTAAGTTTAATGCCCAACCTAATTGGTTATATTCTCAGATTAGACACAAGACTATTCTGAGAATCGATTAGCTCTATAATAAATTAAAAAGAGAAGTCTCCAGATTGATTTCTGATTACTTCTCTTTTTAATTAGTTTTTATTCTATTTTTTTAACTTTTTTTCTAGTTCTAATATCTTTTTTGTTGTTAATTCATTAAGTTTAGCAGAACTAATTATTACTTTTCGTCTAGCTTTCTTATATTTATATAAACATACACATAAGTAAATGTAGAAAGCAATCCAAATACAAAATAATACTAAAGGCATAACAAGATAAACTAGATCATAACTATTCATTATTTTTCCCTTCTAATCTACTTATTTGTTCTTGTTGCTTCTTTTCCACATCATTAAGTTCGGTAATTTCTTTTTTATATTTCCGCATTTTTAAAATCATAAATACAAGCGTACCAATTAATAAAAATATTAATACTTTTATCTCAAATTCTATCATATTCTTCTCCTTCTATATTATTAAGGAACCTACAAAGACTATGAAAATAGTAACTAAAGTTACCCCAAGTTCTGCCCCAACACTAGTTACTGTACTAGACGTACTAAAAGCCATAGATATTTTGGGTAACTCTCCTGCATAATCAAAGTCAGGCTCTCTAAATTTTTTAATATAATATTATAATCTTGTACCGGATATGGATCACTCCCTATTCAATTAGACTCTTCATAAAGTATCTTAATTCCATAAATTATTTCACCTTTAATTAATTGACTAATTATTCAACCCTTATTCAATCAAAATATTATAGAATAGACTTGATAGGTTACAAACAATTCAAATGAATCTTTAATTTTCATTTACCTTCTGCTAGCCTTAAACAGTCTTATAAGTTATAATTTAACAATTCTTGAGCTAAAAGAACCATAGCAACACTTTCTTAAACTATATTTACTACCTTTTAATATACACTTTATCAATTTTAAAGGGTAGTAGAAAAGTTGTATTTAATAATCAGCTCAAATAGTGCTTTATTCTAAGAAAATCTTTATGTAAAAACTACTAAAATATTATATATCCTATACTTTCACCCCACAAAAAAAGTAATCATATTTTATCCTTTTTACGTCACATTTTCTTCACAACTACTTGTTATGATAACTTCATACCTTAATTAATAACTTTTAAATTTTAATTTATTTCCCCGAATAAATTAATCTAACTCATAACTAATTTCTCCCCTGAAATTAATTATCTCTACTCCCTTTTTCCGTCAGTCTCCCCGGACTGACGGTTTTTTATGTTGAATTTGAATACTTTAAGAATAGTAAAAAACAGCCCTAGCATTACCTGCCGGGACTGTCTAAATTAATTTAATTTACCTAGTGATATTCACTTAAAATCACTTTGATAGATATATTTTATATTAGTACCTGGTTTGGACGAAGTTAAAAACACTAAATTAAAAGAACGATTACCAGAGCCTTTTCTAATAATTGCTTTTAAAGTCTTATGATTTATCCCGACATGCAGCGAAGAATCAGATTCACCTTTTTCATTAAGCATATCAGATTGGGTCACATCATAAGAACTATTCATAACAAATAGCCCTCCGAGTGGAAAGTCACCATCTTTTTTTGATTCAATATCGACATCAATACTGTCATTGTAGTAAGCTTCGTCTGAGTCTTTAGTGACGTGATGCTTGATTTTAGTAAATACAAATTTTTCATTTACTATTTTTTGATGATTAGATGTTACAAACACATTCTTAATTTGACTGTTTTTATATTGTTCGGTTACTGCTGCATGAGCATTCCATAACCATACAGCGCTTGCTAGTAAGCAGATGCCTCCCAAAATAAGTAATCCTCTCTGACTTAGTTTCCACGAATTTTTATTTTTCATTTTAGAATAACTCTACCTTCTGAAATGTGAATGATTTTATCACTCACTTCGTTTAAGAAAACACTATCATGATTAGAAATAAGGATTGTTTTCCCTGCTGCTTTTTGATCGATAATTAACTGACGCAAAAAGTCTTTTCCACTATCGTCTAGTGCATTACTAGGTTCATCTAATATTAAAATAGGTGCATCATTGATTAAACAACAAGCAATTGAGGCCCTTTTCTTCATTCCTAATGAATAGTGTTTAATCGCACGCTTATCATTAGGATCTAGTCCAACATAAGTTACCATTTCGTTCAATTCATTCTTAGTCATTTTATGACTATTTAGTTGATTAATTAAGTCCAAGTTTTTAAGAACTGAAAAATCTTCTAACATACCAATACTATCCATAGAAAAAGCAATGCTGCTTGAAAAAAGTTCATCTACTCTGATATATTTTCCATTAACCCAAACTTCACCTTCAGTAGGCTTTACAAACCCAATAATCGTATTAAATATCATGGATTTCCCAGCACCATTTGGCCCACTGAATCCACAAACGATTCCTTCTTCAATTGATAAATTGATATCTACTAAAATATCTTTTTGCTTAATTCTTTTGGAAATGTTTTTCAACTCTATTATTTTCATTTTTACACTACTTTCTTTAAATAAAATCAATATCTTTAATTTTTATAAGTGAGATAATGATGCAACTCAATATAATCGTTAATAAAATTATAATGTTAACCGAATTATGATTAGGGTTAAATCTAGAGAGCATTGTTGCGTCTATAATGGATATGTGAGAAATATAAACATCTAATATTATGACTGCTAAACTCCCTATTAAGGGTAGTATAAAATCATCTAATAAAAATGACGCTGTTGATAACAATACAAGATAGGTGAAACTAAATATAAATAGATAACTATAGAAAGCTAAATGTGAGATACCAAAACCGTTTATAATCACTATCAAAAAATAAAAAAAACTATTATAAATTCCTAACATCAATAAATTGCTAAATAAATAATTTTTATATCCAATATTATGTAGAATTTTAAAATCTGATTTCCATAGTAACATTTGTGAATTTCCAATAGCTAATGCTGGAGAAATCACAAAGATGAACCAAAATAAAGGAAAAGATTCTCCCTCAGTATCTAACGAAGCACCATATAGTAAGCTCGTCATACCACTCACTTGATCTCTTTTGCACAATATGATCATCATCGTTAGCATAATAAAAATGAGCACCGTACGCCATTTAGAATAATAAATCGTTAAATAAATATTTCTAAAAACTAAGATACTGAAAAACTTCAATTTATAGAGTATTCTTTTTTTGATAAAATCCATCTTTGAAAAACCTCCAAAATAATAAAAAAGAGTAGTATAAAGAATATATTTTGAATTAAATATAACGTGTTAACACTATATCCAAGACTGATTATGCCATGATTAAAAAACAATCTAATCCCTCTTTCGTTCAAAAATATTTCTAATTGATAATAACCATAAATTAAAAATAACGATATAATTTTATTTCCTGTGAGGCAATAAAAGGACGCTATTAAATTATAAAAAACATACATTGCGATAAAATAAATAACCATTGTAACTAGCTGATAGCCATTTATATTATATTTTAAATTATCCTTATTTAAAATTAAAAAAAGGATTCCAGAGATAACAAATGCACAAATATATATGGCATAAAAGTAATTCACTTGTACTCTCAAAAAAGAAAAAGGTTTTCTTATATAATACATAATTGGAAATTTAGAACCCTGAAAGGGTAATAATATCAATATTGGAAAGAAAAGAATCATTATATTTTCAATATTTAAACTATTTTGTAGTCCTCCTTGGACTACGTCAATAAAGGAACTATTCTTTTCATTACCTAAAAATAAATAATATTCAAAAAGAGATAAAATAATTAATAAACAGAACGTAAGAATATCTATTACCCAGTCACGAGACCGTTTAGTTTTTAAATATATTTTAAATAATCGCATTACGTTTTACTCCCATAAAATTAAAAAGATAAGCTACAATGAGAACCAAAAACAAAATCCCCATAATAAATGATAAAGGAGGTAGGCCCTCCGCGGGTCCTCCTACCATAGGAAGCGACAAAGGTGCAGCAAGATAAAAAGGAAATACAGCAGCTAAAACACTTATAAATAAGCACAGTAAAAAACTAAAACTAACCACACTATAAATTGTTTTTACATATAAACTAACACTCGCGGCAACTACAGAAAAAACACCTGCGAACAAACCTGCAAGTAAAATATAAAATAAAATCCCCGTATATGATTGCTGGAAAAGGTCCTTCATAAAATATGTTGAATTCGATGCAAGTCCCAGATTATTATTTAATACAGCATCTAATGGTTGATTAGGGAATAAACACCATGCTACTAATAAATCCAATAATAAAGGTAGTATCCCAATCAAAAATCCTGAAATAAAGCTTAAGCTAAATGAATGAATAGAATAATTAATAATTCCCTTTTTTTGTACATATTGTTTAATAAAACCTGTTTGTTTATCCTCGAAGACAATTAGATTCAAACCAATCACTGAAAATAAAGGTAATAACAAATAAAATAAAGCTGAAAAATCGCTACCAGTACCACCTATACCTATCCATGTTGTAATCACAGTAAAAGTTAAATTAGAACCATCTAGATAAGTCCTATTAGGTAACATATCCATAGACACGTGAACTACTATTAAAGCAAAACCCACTAATATGCCATAAAAATATTGTTTCTTCGCCATACGCGACAGCCAATAAGAATTCATTTTTTTCACACCAATCTTTTATTTTAATATAATGCGTAAGAGAGCACATTATTTCTTCTTATCTATCAGGTTTCCAATTACCATCAGCACTACCATATGCATGAATACTATTTACAATATATGCATTGTTTCCTGTTCCATACCACTCTACTAAATAATTAGTTAATTTTGTCTGTCCTTTAGATTTAATAACATATTTTTTTCCTTTAGAAACAGATACATTTCCTGTACGACCAGCCTTATAAGAGTGTCCCCAAGCTTCCACACGTATTTTTCCCGATATCTTTTTGATGTTTAATTCATACGCAGTTTTACTCCACTTTTGAATTCTATAAGTTTCGTCCCAAGGATCATTCCATCTATTAGCAAGATGAACATAATTCGGATTGTTAGCCTCTACACGATCTGAACTTAAAATTGCTATACCAAAAACACATATTGCAACTAAAATAAATGACATTAATTTTTTCATAAAAACTCCTTAAAATTCTCCCTTACGCATTTAATATTATATATAAATAATTAACTCAAAACAATAATATTCAAGTTAAAAAAGACTTTTATAATTTATATATAATATAAAATTAATGCTAATATTAATAAAAAATCACTTTAATGTTGTTTATCATTCTTAGTAAGATCTATTAAGTCCTAAGATATTCAAGTAAACAGACTGCTTACTACTCTAACGTACTAACTACGAGAAGAACTTTCTTCCTTTTTACGTCACATTTTCTTCACAACTACTTGTTATTATAACTTCATACCTTAATTAATAACTTTTAAATTTTAATTTATTTCCCCGAATAAATTAATCTAACTCATAACTAATTTCTCCCCTGAAATTAATTATCTCTACTCCCTTTTTCCGTCAGTCTCCCTGGACTGACGGTTTTTTTATGTCCTAAATTTGGATACAAAAAAAGTTAGACAACATTAGTTATCTAACTTTCTTAACTTTATTTTTCATTATGGAAACGATTTTTAAATAATGGACTAACTGGTTTGTTTTCATGAATTCTCGTGATTGCATCCCCAATTAATTGACCCACTGAAATTTGAACTAATTTATCAATTTTCTTATCTTCAGGTAACTGAATTGAATCTGTTACGATAAATTGCTTAATAGGTGATTTTGCAATTCTTTCAACAGCTGGACCTGATAAAACCGGATGAGTTGCACTTGCGTACACTTCAGTTGCACCGGCATCCATTAAAGCCTGAGCAGCAAGCGTAATTGTTCCTGCCGTATCAACCATATCATCAATTAAGATACAACGTTTGCCTTCAACGGTACCAATAATGTTCATCACTTCAGCAACGTTAGCTTTAGGACGACGTTTATCAATAATTGCAATAGGTGCTTTCAAGAATTCTGCTAATTTACGAGCACGTGTCACTCCACCATGATCAGGTGAAACGACAACAGAATCTTTATCTAATCCTTCGGTTAAGAAGTAGTCAGCTAATAAAGGTGCACCCATTAAATGATCAACTGGGATATCAAAGAATCCTTGAATTTGAGCAGCATGCAAATCAAGCGCTAAAATTCTTGTTGCACCAGCTTTTTCTAACATGTCAGCAACTAATTTTGCTGTAATTGGTTCCCGTGAACGTGCTTTACGATCTTGACGAGCATAACCATAGTAAGGAATAACGACATTAATTGATTTAGCACTTGCGCGACGCAAAGCATCAATCATAATTAATAATTCCATAATATTGTCATTGACGGGTGCAGATGTTGATTGAACAATGTAAACATGATCTCCACGAATACTTTCTTCAATATTAATTCTGATTTCACCATCACTAAAGCGATCTACAGAGGTTTTACCTAATTTAACACCAACAGCATCAGCAATTTTTTCAGCCAATGGTTTATTCGAGTTCAAAGCAAAAATTTTCAACTTTGGATCAAAATAATGTTCTGACATATGTGCCTCCAGTTATTTAATTTTCCCTACTTAAAATTTTAAATATTAATCAAGTAAATTGCAAGTTAAAATCCGATAAGAATTCGCTTACTAATCAATTTCTGGTGCATGAGCTACTGGTAATTTGTCAAAATAACCTTTTTTATTCACTTGACGACCACGAGCAATACCCATATCGTGTGAATCAATATTATCTGTAATTGTTGATCCGGCAGCGATAAATACATGATCACCAACTTCTAGTGGTGCAACTACATTAGATCCACTACCAATAAATGAATGATCACCAATGTTGGTATGGTGTTTATTAACGCCATCATAATTAACAAAAACGACGCCGCAGCCGACATTAATATCTTTACCTAAAGTGGCATCCCCGACATAAGTCAAATGACCAACTTTAGTACTCTTACCGATAGTTGCATTTTTAATTTCTACAAAATTACCGATATGAGCAGCTTCACCAATATGTGCTTGAGGACGTAAGTGACTGTATGGTCCAATGTTACTCATTGTTTCCATTTCAGAATCTTCAAGATATGATGACGTAACAGTTACCTTATCATGAATAATACTATCAATAATTTCAGAATGAGCACCAATGACACAATCTTCACCAATGACTGTATTACCTTTTAAGTAAACGCCTGGTTCTACAATTGTATCTGAACCAATTTTAACATTATATTCGATGTAAGTCGTCTCAGGATCAACTAAAGTCACACCATTGCGCATATGTTTTTCGTTAATCCGGCGTTGCATAACTTTAGTTGCAGCAGATAAAGCCACACGATCATTTACACCCATTGATTCAGAGAAATCTTTCATGCGGTAAGCTGCGACTATCTTACCTTGTTTTTTAAGAATTTCCATAACGTCAGTTAAGTAATATTCACCTTGTGCATTATCATTTGTTACTTCATGTAAAGCTTCAAATAAAGTTTTATTATCAAAACAGTACACACCTGTGTTAATTTCTTGAACATTAGCTTCTTGAATTGTGGCATCTTTTTGTTCAACAATTTTTTCAACAATCCCAATATCATTACGAATAATTCGACCGTAACCCGTTGGATCTTCTGCTTGTGCTGTTAGAACAGTTGCAGCAGCACCTTTTTCTTTATGATATTCAAATAATTCACCAAATGTTTTGGCAGTAAGTAACGGTGTATCACCATTAGCAATAATGGTCATACCCTCTTTATCTTTTAAGATTTTTTCTGCTTGAAGGACAGCATGACCAGTTCCCAATTGTTCTGCTTGAAGAACATATTCTGAGCGATTGCCTAACGTTTCTTCAACCTGCTCAGCACCATGTCCCACAATAGTAACAACTTCATCCATATTATTTGCTTCAATTTCCGATAAAACGTGGTCAACCATTGGACGCCCAGCAATCGGATGTAACACTTTATATAGTTTAGATTTCATTCTTGTACCTTTACCGGCAGCAAGAATAATGGCATATTTAGCAACTGTCATTAGATAGTCTCCTCCAATTATATTCTAATATTCTACCTTAATAATAGCTTAAACCCGTATGCGTTGCAAGATTTCGAATAAATATGCTTACTTTATTCGAAATTAAAAAACACTTGATTTTAAATTATTATTGGAATTTTCTAAAAAAAACTTAATGTTAAATTTAACATTAAGTTTTCATATAAATTATCTATTAACTTTTTATTTTTTAAATGTTTTTGTTAAATAATTTCCTTCACTAACATGAATGGTTTTGTCTGTATGATTAATTTCATCAACTTTTAACAATGAACTATAATCATCAACAATTCGGTCACCACTAAAGGCGCCCTCAGCGAAAACGGAAATACCGACTAAGTTTGCTTCAAACTCTTCGATTAAACTCTTCATTCCGTTAACTGTGCCGCCACCCTTCATGAAATCATCTACGATTAATACGTTAGCACCACGTTTTAAACTACGCTTTGATAATTCCATTTTTTCAATACGTTCACTCGAGCCAGATACATAGTTAACACTAACGGTTGAACCCTCGGTAATTTTTGAATCGCGACGCACAATAACAAATGGCACATTCAAAAATGTTGAGACACTTTGTGCGATGGGTACACCTTTAGTTGCAACTGTCATAACGGCATCAATTTTTTGGTCTAAGTACTCTGTTGCAATCAAGCGTCCTACTTGACGTAAAACGTCAGGACGGCCAAGTAAATCAGATAGATAGACATAGCCACCAGGTAATAACCGATCTTTTTCTGATAACTCCTCAGTCATTGATTCAATAAATTCACGTGCTTCTGCTTCATCAATAGATGGAATAAAACGTGCACCGCCAGCTGCGCCAGGAATTGTTTCTAGCGTTCCCGTGCCTCGCTCTCTAACTGTACGTTTTACAATCGCAAGATCTTCACTGATTGATGATTTAGCTGATTCATAGCGTTTTGAGAAATACGTCAAAGAAACCAACGTATGTGGTCTTTCTAGCAAATAACGAGTCATATCAATTAATCGATCGCTTCTTCTTGTTTTCATATATATATCAGGCCTTTCTTTTAAACATATCTAGTATTCAAAGTGTGATTTTCATTATAACCCGTTTTACCGAATAATAACAGTAAAATGCCAAAATATAATTATTAACGTTCGGTTTTTAATGATTTTCTAATAAAAAAACAAGCTATTTTTAAAAGTAGCTTGTTGATTGTTAATATTCGGTTTTATTTTTGTTTATTAATTTGAAGTCTAACGGATATAACTTTAATAATACTGCATATAATGAAAATCGTAATGAATAATAGCGTAATCGTTGCGCCAGGCGGTGTATTAAATTGGTAAGATGACATTAATCCGCCAACCATCCCTATTACACCAACTATCACACCAATTATAATAACCAGATTAAAGCTACGACCCAATCGCATTGCAATTGCTGCAGGTAAAATCATAATTGCAGAAACGAGTAGTGCCCCGGCAATTGGCATCATTATAGCAATCGTCACACCTGTAACTGCGTTAAAACTAATTGACATCAATCTAACCGGTAACCCTTCAGCAAAAGCCGTCTCTTCGTCAAAAGTTAAAACATACATTGGCTTTTTGAATAGTAGGAAGAGAACGACAATTAATACAGTTAAAATTGCTAAAATGATAACCTGCGCTGAACTAATCGTCACAATTGAACCAAATAAATATTGCTGTACACTCATTGAACTGGCACCTTGATTTAAACTCATTAAAACTAAGGCAATTGATAGTCCGGCAGACATCATAATGGCAATTGAAACTTCTGAATACGTACGGTATAAATTGCTTAAAAATTCAATTAAAACTGAGGCAATTAAAACCACAATCAGTGTGGTAATTGTTGGATTAATATTAACAAACAATCCTAACGCGACCCCTGCTAACGAAACGTGTGACAATGTATCTGCCAAAAGCGATTGCCTTCTTAAAACTAAGAATAATCCCAATAACGGCGTAATTACTGCCATTAAAAGTGAAGCAATTAAAGCTCGTTGCATGAATCCATCGAGAAACATCTCCATTGTGAGTCCTCCTTTCTAACTAATTTAATGTGACGATCAATATATTCTGAAACATCTTCATGATCATGCGTTATCATCAAGATACCTTTATGATGCGTATGGGCTTCATGTTGTAATAATTCGTAGAAATCGTGACGCGATTGTTCATCCATCCCTGTTGTTGGTTCATCTAAAATAAATAAATCAGGATCTGCTGCAAAAATACGGGCTAAACAAACACGTTGTTTTTGACCACCAGATAATTCACCAATTTTATGATTCTTAAAGTTCCACATATTAACTGTTTCAAGTGCTTTTTTTATATGTTCATGATCATTTTTATTCAGACGTCTTAACCAACGATTTTGTTGGTAACGGCCTGATGCTACTAGTTCATATACTGTTGACGGAAACCCCGCATTAAATGATGAAATCTCTTGTGGGATATATCCGACACGTAATTTTTTATTATCTAAATTAGTTTTAGAAATTTCAGCAGTTCCTTTAGCCGGATGTAATAGGCCAAGTACATTTCTAATTAAAGTTGATTTTGCAGCACCATTTTCACCAGTTAAAATGACAAATTCACCCGAATCAATGTGGAAATTAATATCTTGTAAAACAGGTTCTTCATCGTAATAAAAGGTAAGATCTTTGACTTCAATATATTTCATCTATTCTCCTTATTTAACAACCGTTTTTAACGATTTTAAATTATCTTGCATAACTGAAAGGTATGTTTCTCCATTTTCGATTTGAACTTTTGATAGTCCTTCAATTGGATTCAATCCTTTAACCTTAATATTTGTTTCTTTAGCTAGCATATTCGCAATTTTACTAGAATCATTAGATTCAGTAAAAATGGTATCTACATGATACTTTTTAATATACGTTTGTAGCTCTGCCAAACGTCTTGGACTAGGTTCTTCATCCGAAGAAATACCCGCAACCGCAACTTGCGTTAGTCCATATTGTTTTGCCAAGTAAGCAAATGCAGCATGTTGCGTAACAAATGTTTTATTCTTAGCATTTTTAAATGTCGTTTTATATTCTTGATTTAATTCCGTTAATTTTTTCAAATAAGCATTTGTTCGTTTTACATAATACTTTTCATTTTTAGGATCTTGCTGAATTAATTCATTTGAAATGTTTTTAACCATTTTTTTTGCGTTTTCAGGATTTAACCAAATATGAGGGTCATAATTATTAGTCGATGAAAATGAACTTTCCTCTTCTTTATTAGCTAATTCAGCCTCTTCACTTTTCAATTCTTCGTTCTCATCAATCATTTTAATTGAATGACTAGAATTTAAAATCTGCGTTTGTTTTTCATCAATACTTGATTTCAAACTTTTAACCCACGTTTCCATATTATTACTACTATAGATAAAGATATCTGACCTCGCAATTTTACTAATATCCTTTGCACTAGGTTCGTAATCATGCGGTTCTGTCCCGGCAGGCATCAACATTGTTATATCTGCGTTATCGCCTGCAACTGCCTTAGTAAATTCATACACTGGGTAAAATGTCGTGATAACCTGTAATTTATTAGACTCTTTCTTAGTTGCCCCTTGCCCACACCCGGTCAATACAACAACTAACATCGTGAGTACTATGCTTACTAAAATTAATTTTTTTTGCATGGTTTCTCCCTCATTTTTTCAAATCGTAATCTAAATAGTAATCAATACCATTACCGACAAATATTAGAATATCATTTTAGGTACAGCTACGTCAACTTTTTTAAGTGTCACTACGGTGTTAAGCTGTCATTCGTATAAGTTCATCTTGTTATAATAACTGTATTTAAAGTCGACCTGTCAGCAAGTGAACCGTTTCCAATTTAAAAGTGAACTATATCATTAGAATTAAATATAATTTACTATTAATATCTTGCGCGCAAAAAGACGCAACATCATAACTAACCATTAGTTACGATGTTGCGTCTCATTATTTTATCTGGTAACTCTTATTTTACTCTAGAATATCTTGATATAATTCTAATCCTAGCCTATTCATTCCCGGAATCTGCTTATCTTCAGTTCCCGATTCTGACATCGCCACAACTATAAATGCCTTTTTATCTTTTTCTATAATGGCAGCATCATTTTGAATACCATATTCGTTGTATTCGCCTGTCTTATTATAGACTGTAACACCAGTTGGTAAGGACGATGGTAATTTAGTTAGATTTTTATTTTCTTTTAGTAAATCTAGCATTGCCTGATCCGATTGGTTAGACACTAATTTATGATTATACATTTTTTTAAGAATTTTACCCATATCTGTTACTGACGTTTTATTATCGATTCCTGAATTAAGGGCATCTGTATCCATCATTTTTCTTTTAATTGTTGTATTAATTGCGCCTAATTTTTTAATTTCTGTATTAATTGAAGCAAATCCACCAAGTTTATCAATCACAATATTTGCAGCAGTATTATCACTGTCATCAATCATTTTTTCTAATAATTCTTTATATGACAATCTAGTACCTGCGCTCATATTCTGGATTTCTCCCGTTCCACCGACCTTATCCGATTCTGATAAAACATAGCTATCCTTTAGGTTGATGGTCCCTTCTTTTTCCATAGAATAAGCTGTAATTAAAATAAATAATTTAATCATGCTGGCTGATCCTTGCGCATGATTATTTTCAACTACCGGTGCACTACCATCTGTTAACGAAACGTAGACCGAATTTTTTCCATCAACGTCATCCATATATGTTGCAATATCATTCTTAATTTTAACTTTATTTAGTACTAAACTATTTTCTGAAGATTGCGTTTTTTCCGATGTTTTCTTTTCTTTTGAGCTAGATACTGCAGTAGTTGTTTCCTTCGTCGGTACACTATCTTTGTGCGTTAACTTTCCAGCTATAAGATAACCGCCACCCGCTATAATAACAAGTAAAATAATTCCTAAAACTATTTTCATCGGGTTGTTATTTTTAGCTCGTTTTTCTGTTATTTCATTGTTTACTATTGGCGCTGCTACTTTATTAGTATCTTGCGCTTTCGGATTAAATTTAAAGCCACAATTATTGCAAAATTGATCCTCAACCTTATTTGCTATGTTGCATTGCGGACATGTTTTCATAGGAGCAACATTTTTATTTTCTAACGGTTGCCCACAATTATCACAGTATAATGCATCATTTTCATTCTGAGACCCACATTTCGAACAAATTTTCATATCTTCACCTCGTAATTTTTAGGACTTTAACTTATCCTTCATTACATCCCTATTTTTTCTATATATGTACTCAATATCTGTTACTCATAAACTAACTATCAACACTTATGTTTCCTCCATACCTTTCCCCAAATATGGCTTTTATTCTCCCAAAGACAATCCCCCATTTTCTTGCAAATTAGATTAATCTAACACGCTACATTAAATCATGTCTTAGTTATAAAGTTAACCTATATTAGGTAGTATGTAAATAGAAGGATGCGTTCTTAACTAGTCGCTTAATTAGTCATTATCTCCAATTTTTTAATAAAAAAAAGTGCTATCACAAAGTGACAACACTCTCTTCCAACAATAGCTGTACTAAATCCACTAATCTTTAATTTCTGCACCCAGAGAATCCTTAAAATGTGACAGTGCCCATACATGTCCAGCTTGATTAAAACTAGCTGTCGCCTTTTCATGAATGACAATCTTATAGCCCAAATTATATGCGTCAATTGCGGTATGCAAAACACAAATATCTGTGCAAACACCAATTAAATGCACTGTTTCAATTGACCGAGCTCGTAATCTTAAATCTAAATCCGTTCCCGCAAAAGCACTATATCTCGTTTTATCCATCATATAAACATTTGATTTATCTTTATGCGCCTGATACCAAGGCTCCAACTCACCATAGAATTTACGACCGTTTGTACCTGCAATATTATGTGGTGGAAATAAATTAGTTTCTGGATGAAATGGGTCATTTTCATAATGAATATCAGTTGCTAAAACAACATAATCACCTTTTTGTTCAAACTCATTCATTAATTCTATCACTCGAGCTTCAATCTCTTGAGCAGGTTTTCCCGCCGTTAAGTGTCCATCTGTCGCTACAAAATCATTTGTATAGTCAATTTCAATTAAGGCTTCCACAAGTTGTCCCTCATTTTCAGTTGTATTTAATGCCTTCAACATAACAAATTATGCTAATTATCGCAATAAAATCAACTTAACGGTCTCACTAGGTAGACCTCTTCACAGAAACCTTTTAAACTATTGTAGACGTGCTGTGCTCGACTTTTTTTACGACATATCGCAAATACAGTTGGGCCTGATCCACTCATTTCTGCTGCATCTGCCCCAAATTTTATCATTTTTTCTTTTAAACGTGTAATTTCGGGATGACGTTCAGCTGTAATCGGTTCAAGCGCATTACCTAGATTATCAATTATGGCATCCATATCGTCGTCCTCAATTGCATTCACAACGGCGTTTACATTTGGATGAGTGAGTCGCGTATAATCAATTTGTCTAATAATAGTTGGTGTTGAAACACTAATCTTAGGTTTTGCAACCACTAACCAAACAGGGGGTAAGTCTTTTAAAATAGCAATCTTCTCACCACGACCCGTTACATGAGCCGTTCTACTATAAACGCAGTAAGGCACATCAGAATCAATTTTTAAACCAATTTTTGCCAACTCTGCTAAAGATAAATTGAGTTTCCATAATTGATTCAAAGCACGTAAAACGGCTGCTGCATCTGATGAACCGCCACCTAGCCCAGCAGCAACTGGGATTTGCTTCTTGATATGTATTTGGGCACCTTTTTTAATCTGAAATTTATCCTGTAAAATTTTTGCTGCTTTATAGGCTAAATTTCGGTGATCACACGGTAAAAAACCACTATCAGTTTCCACTGTAATGTCCGTTCGATCGTCTAGCGATTTGATATGTAAGTAGTCTGCTAAATCAACTGATGTCATCACCATTCGCCATTCTTGTTCACCATCTTGATGGTTAAATGGGGTGTCTAAACTCAAGTTGATTTTAGCTGGGGCTTTTTCACGAATCTCCATGTTCTCACCTAATCCTATAAGTCCTTAATTAACTCTAATTATACTAATTATTTCTAAAAATAAAAGCCTAAGTTAAGATGTTCTAAAAACATCCCTACCTAGGCTTTTATACTTATTTTTAATCTTCAAAATCAATTTCAATATTTTTTGTTAATACGTCTGTGTAGCTATATGAAACGCGCTCGAATGAATTCTCATCTTGGTTTAAATCGACTACAAAAATAGCTGGGAATGTTTCGCGTAAAATCCCTTTACGTTCTGTAGTTTTCTTTCTACCGGCTTGAGCAACTACCGTTAAATTTTTTCCGACTTGGGCATCTAGCGTACCTTTGATGCTGGCTAAAGTTTCTGGCATGATGGGCTTCACCTTCTTATGTGAAACATCATACCATAGTTTCACAAGATTTGCAATTATACCACATCGAACATCAGTAGTTCAATAAGAAGTTAATTAAATTTCTCTTCTACTTTGATAAGATTGTTAGATAAAACAATAAATTCATGAATACTTAGTTTTTCAGCACGAATTTGAGCAGAAATTTCTGATGCATCCAATGCTGCTTGTAACGCTTCACGAATTTCTGGTGTTTTACCATAAATTGATTGTAAATTATTCCATAAACTTTTACGTCGATGTTGGAAACTTCCTTTAACTAATTTAAAGAAGACCTTTTCACTAATTGGGCGTTCAACGTCGCCTTCTTTTTGATTCAAAACAATAATAGCTGAATCAACATTAGGTTGTGGAATAAAGACGGTTCTTGGAACAACGAATGCGACTTCAGCATCCATTTCATATTGAACGGCTACCGTTAGTGATCCATATGTACGACTACCTGGATCAGCTGCAATTCGTTCTGCCACTTCTTTTTGCATCATAACAACGATTTTATCTAATTTAACCGCCGTTTCTAGTAAATGCATGATAATGGGCGTTGTAATGTAATAAGGTAAATTAGCGACTAATTTTAATGGATGCTGTCCATCAAAATGTTCTTCTACTAACGCTGGTAAATTAGCTTTTAAAATATCTTGTTCCACGATATCAACATTATCATATGGACTTAGTGTTTCGCCAAGTACAGGAATCAAATTTTGGTCAATTTCAATTGCTAAAACATGATGTGCACGTCTTGCTAATTGTTCAGTCAATGACCCAATACCAGGTCCGATTTCGATAACGTCATCTTCAGCCGTAATATCTCCGGCGTCCACAATATTCATTAGTACGTTTTTATCTGTTAAAAAATTTTGGCCTAAACTCTTTTTAAAAGTTAAACCATAAGTTTCCATAATTGCTTTAGTTCTAATAGGTGAAGCAATGTCTGGCACATCATTGTTAGCCATGTTTTTCCTCCGTTATTGTCTCGTTAATTTCTTGCAATGCGTCGACGAACTCTTCTGGTGAAATTTGAAATAGTTTCAATCGATTGTATAATTGTTTTCCATTTGTGTAACCAATTTTGAGATACTCACCTAATTTTTCACGCTTAGCTTTGGCATCCGGTCCGGCAATCAATCCTGCCGTTTGTAAATCCTCTAAGCTGATCAATGTTTCGCCATCAGGCATTTCTGTATACAAATGATCTAGCGCTTCACGAATCGCTTCAACTGAAGCATGTTCAACGCCTAAACTCCCTTTATGATCTGGGACAGCTTCACTTTTTTTCAGAAAAGCATGCTGTACATTTGGAACGCGTGCTGAAATAGTTTTACGAATTTTTTCACCAGAAAAATCAGGGTCCGTAAATACAATTACGCCTCGAGTTTCTTGCAACAGTTCAATTTGATCTAACGTTTCGTCACTAATAGCTGAGCCACGTGTTTCAATCGTATCTGCATTAACAGCTAAATGGATACGTTTTGTGTCATCGCGACCTTCAACTACGATTACTTCTCTAATTTTCTGCATATTACCCTATCCTAAATAAGTTTTCGGCATTTTTAAATGTTGCCGCTGCCATATCAATACTTGAACTCTCTCGAATTTTTGCGACAGCTTCCAAGACGTATCTTGTGTATCCTGGTTCATTGCGCTGACCTCTATAAGGTTCTGGCGTTAAATATGGTGCATCTGTTTCAATTAAAATTCGGTTGCTTGGTGTCACTTTAACGGCTTCATGAACTTCTTTAGCACTATTATAAGTCACAATACCACTATAGGATAAATGCATCCCTAAGTCTAAGAATTTCTCTGCCCATTTTGCATCACCATTAAAGCTATGCATAATGCCACCAATATCACGAATATCAGCTTCTTTCAGGATTGTATAAACATCCTCAAAGGCATCTCGATTATGAATAGAAATTGGTAATTTTAACGCCTTCGCAATCTCAACCTGACGTTTGAAAACTTTTTTCTGCGTTTCAATTGGAGACGTATCCCAATGGTAATCTAGGCCCATTTCACCCATTGCGACAACTTTTGGCGACTGTAATTGTTCTATCAAAACTTCTTCAGTCTCCGGTGTGTAGGTTTTTGCCTCTTCTGGATGCCAACCAATTATAGAATATAAATTAGGATAGCTTTTTGATAGTTCTAGTGATTTCAAAATGCTTGGTTGATCAAATCCAACAATTGCCATTTTAGTCACGTCAAATGCTTTTGCACGCTCAATAACTTCAGGAATTTCCGTTGTAAATTCATCAGAATTAATATGTGTATGTGTGTCAAATATTTCCAAGGGATACCTCTCCTTTCTAGCAGTAAAATGAAGAAGGACTAGAGCAAAACCAAGTTTTGTTTCCAGTCCTTACTTTATTTAGCCTACAATTGCGCCATTTTTAATATCTTCATCAACGGTAATTAATTTCAATTTACCATCGTATTCTACAGATAGAATCATTCCTTGGCTAATTTCGCCTTTCATCTTACGCGGTTTTAAGTTCGCAACAATCACAACTTTTTTTCCTAATAAGACATCTGTTTCAGGATAAAACTCTGCTACACCAGACAAGATTTGACGATGATCAGGATCACCAGCATCTAATCTAAATTTCAATAGTTTATCAGCATTTTGTACTTTTTCAACTTGAATAATTTCAGCAACTTTTAATTCATTTGGCTCAAATTGATCAAATGTCGTTTGAGGTAATGTTAAGTTTAGAGCCACATTTTCTGGATTCCAATCTAAAGAATCCTCTGTATCATTAACTGCCATTGCTTTACGCCCTTTCTTCTTATCTGAAACTGTCATTTGATCTTTAATATAGGCAATCTCTTCTTCAACATCTAAGCGTGGGAAAATAGGCGTTCCTTTTTCAACAACGACGCTGTCCATTGGGAAATCAGAGTAGTTTAATTCTTCAATAGCCATATCTGCCGTGTCTAAACCTAATTGTTCAAAAATTTCTTTAGGTGCATGCGTCATAATAGGTTGGATTAAGACAGCAATCACACGTAAACTAGCTGCTAAATGTACCATAACACTATCAAGTTCAGCTTTACGTGCTTCATCTTTAGCTAAAACCCATGGTTGTGTTTCATCAATATATTTATTTGTTCTAGCAACTAATTTCCAGATAGCATTTAATCCATCTGAGAATTCCATTTTATCCATTAATTCAGTATATTCCGTAATTGTATCTTCAGCTGTTTGACCTAAGTCTCCATCAAATTCAGTTACGTTACCCTTTAATGCTGGAATTTTACCACCATCGTATTTGTTAATCATCGCAACAGTTCTATTTAATAAGTTCCCTAAATCATTAGCTAAATCAAAATTAACACGTGAAACAAAGTCTTCTGGTGTGAAGACACCATCATTACCAAATGGTACAGCGCGCATTAAGTAGTAACGGAGTGCATCCAATCCATAGCGTTCTACTAACATTTCTGGATAGATAACGTTACCTTTTGATTTAGACATTTTACCGTCTTTCATTAACAACCAACCATGACCAAAAATTTGTTTTGGTAAAGGTAAATCGAGCGCCATCAAAATAATTGGCCAGTAAATCGTATGGAAACGCACGATTTCTTTACCAACCATTTGAACATCTGCAGGCCAATATTTATCAAATAGTTCAGTATCATCTGAACCATAACCCAAGGCTGTAATATAATTTGCTAAAGCGTCAATCCAAACATAAACAACATGTTTAGGGTTACTTTTAACTTTTACGCCCCAGTTAAATGTCGTTCTAGATACAGCAAGATCTTCCAAACCAGGTTTAATGAAATTATTTATCATTTCATTTTTACGTGATTCTGGTTGAATAAAATCAGGATGATCTTCATAATATTTTAGTAAACGATCTGCATATTTACTCATTTTAAAGAAATATGATTCTTCTTTAACTAATGAAACTTCGTGACCACTTGGCGCTTTACCACCAACCATTTTACCGTCATCATCACGGAAAACTTCAGCCAACTGTGATTCTGTAAAGAATTCTTCATCAGAAACAGAGTACCAGCCTTCGTATTCTCCTAAATAAATATCGCCTTGTTTAAGTAATTTATCGAAGATATATTGCACAGCTTTTTCATGTTGATCATCTGTTGTTCGAATAAATTTATCATTTGTAATTTCAAGGGTTTTCCATAATTCTTTAATATCACTAGCCATACCGTCGACATAAGCTTGTGGTGTTGTCCCTAATTCTTCAGCTTTTTGTTCGATTTTCAAACCATGTTCATCTGTTCCCGTTAAGAAGAAAACATCATATCCTTTTTGGCGTTTGTAACGTGCTAAGACGTCACACGCAATTGTTGTGTATGAATTTCCAATATGTAATTTACCAGATGGATAATAAATTGGTGTTGTTAAATAAAATGTGGGTTTTTCTGTCATTTTTTAAGACCCTTTCCGTATCGTATTTCATGTGTTTTTTAACATTCGTTCTGTATAAACTCCTTAACAGTATATCATAGTTTTCAGCCGATTTTAAGCAATAAAAAGAGACAGTCCGTGAGTTTAACATAGACTATCTCTTTTAAAATTAGCGTGCATATTTTTGAAATTGACGAATAATCATAATTTCTTTTTCAGATAGCTGTCCATCTAAAATGGTAATTAAAATCCGCCCAACCCGTCTTGGATCTTGTTTCAGTGCCGTGATACTAAACGTTATCGCCGCAACCATCAACGTTAGTAGTAACCCTTCACCTTTTGTGAAAACTGTTCCAAATAACGTTATTGGATTTCCACCAAAAAAACTAGAAAAACCAAAGTAAAACAGAATGAAGTCAAAAAACCGCTGAAAATAAGTTAGCCATTGTAATCTAGTCTTTAGATTATTTAATCGAGTAAAAATTTCACTGTGTTCAATCATTTTACAACAGTCCTTCACTATAATTTAATTTTAAAATCAACTAATTGTGAACCATTAAAATTTGTCAAATATCGATGAAATTCATCCTTTAAAATATAGGGTAACACAGGAACTAAATCAGGTGTTAGTCCGACGTTTTGCTTATTCAAAGCCCATTCAACTGGAAAGTCTGCTAAAATACCTTCTCGTGTTCTTTGTGGATATTGTTTTCCAAATGGTTGTTGTAAAGAGATATGAAATAACGCTATTGTAGCTTGATATTCGTCGTCCACTGACCATTCAAGATAACCCGTTGGTCTACATTGAGAATCGGTAATTTTGATTCCTGTTTCCTCATATAATTCACGAAGCATCCCTGCAAGTTCAGATTCTTGTGGTTCACGTTTACCACCAATTCCATTCCAAAGACCAACATATGGTTTTTTCAAACGATTTAATAATAAAATGTTGTTTCCAGCTGTGATAACAGCTAGATTATATTTTGCTAAATCAATCATTATTCAGCAGTTCTAACTATAAAGCGCATCTTAATTGTTTGCATTAATTCTAACACTGTCATATCGTACGTACGTAAAATAACCTCTTTTGAATCCGCATTTCTAGGTACTGTAATAACAAATGCATTTTGTTGATCATTCTTTTGAATACCAACATAAGCTGACGCAAAATTAACATTACTTTTAAATTCAGAATGCATAATATCAAACAATTGACGTACTTCTAATTTTAATTGACGTTCACTGAAAACTGGTGTTAACGTTGCAAACGTATTTAAGTACATTTTTGGTAATTTCCACGCTTCAAGTTGTGCATCGAAGGCTTTAAATAAGGCAACCGTTGCTCGGCGAGCTTCAAAAGGTGCACGTAAGTCATTAGATGTTAAGATTTCCAATAATTTAAGTGCAGCATCTGTTGCGATAGGGTAAAATTCTAAGAATTTTTCAGTAATTTGTTCCATATCTTCATTTTGAAAGAACACCAAAGCATCTAAAAGTGTGATTAATCGGTACATTCCCCATTCATCTGGGCCGCTACCTTCTTTAGGTTCAGCAGTCACTGTTGCCAAGATTCCTTGATAGAATAATTCTCTAATATTATCATCAATAAACCCATTTTCTTCTTGTAATCTAAAAATAGTCCCATGTAAAACCGTATCATAAAGTTGAACAGCCGTCGCATTGATTTTATCGTCGATATTAAAATCATCCGTTGTCATTTTTAACATTAATTCAGGTGCCTGATTAAGTTGCAAGAAAAAATGGAATAGTTCATGCGAAATCAAGTAATCAGGTGCTGTAATATCAGTCACATTAATAATGAAATTTCCATCTTCTAACCGAGATTCTACTTGTTGATGCTTAATAAACCCAACTTTTTCGCCACCATATTGAATTTTAATTTCTCCATCAAATTGTTCTTTAATTGTAGTAATTAAATTTTGTGTATTTTGGTGTAATGTAATCTCAACCATTTAATTATCCCCTTTTTTTCTTAATTCATTTAGTTTTTTTGTTGCAACCTCTGTATCTGGTCGATTCTCATTTTTTAATAACTCAGTTAATTGTGCCACTTCTTCGTCTACAGCGCCAACTTTAACTGCCAGTGATTTTAGTTGAAGACCCATATGTCCCTTTTGAATACCCTCAGAAACAAGTGCTTTAAGTGCCGCTAAATTTTGAGCTAACCCAACACTTGCAACCAAACTAGCAAGCTCTTTTGCTGATCGAATACCCATCATTTTTTTATTAATTTGAACCATTGGGACAATATCAATCGAACCCCCAACAACTCCTATGGGCATTGGTAATTTAATTATGCCAACTAAATTATCACTGACTATCGACCATTTCGTCAAGCCACGATACTGGCCATCTTGGCTAGCATAAGCATGAGCACCTGCTTCAACGGCACGCCAATCGTTTCCCGAAGCAATGAGAACCGCATCAATCCCATTCATAATACCTTTATTATGTGTGACGGCACGATATGGGTCAAGTTGAGCCACTCGACTTGCTGAGACAATTTTCTTAGCTATGTGTTCACCACTAATTTCTGCAGAATCTAACAACGTAAAAGGAATTGAGCAGCTTGATTCAACTAATGAATCTGTTGCGTAGTTGGATAGAATACTCATAAGGACGTCTTGTTTAAACTGTGTTTGCAGCGTTTCACCAACTGCCTCCATCATTGTATTTACACTATTAGCGCCCATTGCTTCTTGAACATCTACTGCTAAATCTACCGAAATTAGATCAGCTGCTAGTTTTCGAACTCTGACCCAACGTGCGCCACCGCCTCGTTTTACAAGTGAAGGACGAGCAGCATTCGCTATTTTAATTAAATTCAATTGTTGTTCATTAATTTGGTTGATAACGTTATCCGCATCATCAATATTTTCTAAAATAACTTGACCTATCATTAAGCGTGATTTAATTTTTGTTGTAAATCCACCCGCAGATGCAATTATTTTTGCCCCATTATTATTTGCCGCAATTACAGAAGGTTCTTCAGTTACCATTGGGACCGTCATCTTTTTTCCATCAACTAAATAATTAAACGCAATACCTTCTGGCAAGGTAAAATCTGCTATATAATTTTCAGTCATCTGATCCCCTAATTCATGATTAAGAGCATGCGTTTCTATTTCTAATTTTTCATCATCTGAAATAAGATTGTCATTTAATAAGGTTATTAATCTATCATGCCATTTTTTTTGATAAAATTTTATAAATTTTGTCATTACCTTAGTCCTTTTTGTTGTTTTTACTTTTAGTAAGAGAAATAATTGGTTTCTTAGCTTATTTTACGCTATTATAGATAGATAATATATTACTTTTAAAAAAAGGGGCGTACTAAAATGAAAAAAATATTAAGTCTTGCCAGTGTGTTATTGATTGCTCTTGCTTTAACCGCCTGCGGTAAATCGAAAGATACAGCATCCGATGTAACACAAACAAAGGGTACATTAACAATCGGATTAGAAGGTACTTACCGCCCTTATAGTTACCACGATAGTAACAATAAATTAACTGGTTTCGAAGTTGATCTTGGTAAACAATTAGCTAAAAAAATGGATTTAACGCCTAAATTTATCGAATCAAAATGGGATTCATTAGTTGCAGGATTAGATGCTAACAAATACGACGTTGTTTTAAACAACGTTGGTGTTACAAAAGAACGTCAAGATAAATACAACTTTACATCACCTTATATTTATTCAAAATCAATTTTAGTCGTCAAAAATAATAACTCTTCTATTAAAACGATTAAAGATATTAAGGGTAAAAAGATGGCACAAACGGTTACAAGTGAAAATGGAGCCGATGCTGAACGCCTTGGTGCTGATGTTGTCTCAACAGATGATTTTGCAAATACAATCAGTTTAATCCTAGATGGTCGGGCTGATGGTACCATTAACAGTAACGATGCTGTCTATTCATACTTAAAAGAAAAACCTGATACGAACATTAAAACAATTTCAACAGGTTCTGAAATTCCAGCATTAAAAGTTGCTGGCTTAATCCAACAGGACAACCCAAAATTACAAAAAGAATTAAACAAAGCACTTAAAGAATTACGTGCTGATGGCTCATTATCAAAACTATCAAAAAAATATTTTGGTAGCGACATCACAAATAAATAATTCCAAAAGGACTGGTGCAAAATCCATTTTGTCATCAGTCTTTTTTTATTAATAATAGATTAAGAGAGGTTCCGCGTTTATGAAACTTGTTATTGATTCACTCCCAACCATTTTAGAAGCTGGAATTCGCTACACTATCCCTTTGACGATAATTTCATTCGTTATCGGGATCATCATCGCAATTATCACCGCACTAGTTCGAATATCAGATATAAAAAAAGGCAGTACCTTCACCCAAATTTTAAAAGGGATTGGTAAAGCATTCTTTTCATTCTATGTTTGGATTTTCAGAGGAACGCCTTTGATTGTGCAATTATTTATCCTATTTTATGGACTACCTAGATTACCAGCACCTTATACAGTTGAATTCGGCGCATTCAGTGCCGCTGTTATTGTTTTTTCATTAAACGTTGGTGCTTATGCATCGGAAACAATTCGTGCAGCTATTCTATCAATTTCAAAAGGTCAGTGGGAAGCTGGTTACGCCATTGGTATGACACACACAACCGTGTTATTTCGCGTTATTTTACCACAAGCAGCACGGGTCTCACTTCCACCTTTATCAAATAGTTTCATTGGTTTAATAAAGGATACGTCATTAGCCTTCTCAATCACGATTGTCGAAATGTTTTCCGTTGGTCAACAAATTGCGGCAAGAACTTATGAACCTATGACCTTATACTGTGAAGTAGCGGTCGTTTATCTAGTCTTTTGCTCAATTTTAAACGTTGGTCAATATTATCTAGAAAAAAGAACATCGCGTTACATTAAAAATAACTAGGAGGTCTTAACTTTGATTAAATTTGAAAATGTTAATAAATACTTCGACCAACATAAAGTCTTAAAATCGTTGTCATTTGAATTACCAGAAAACGAAACAACCGTCATCGTTGGTCCTTCTGGTTCCGGTAAATCAACCTTATTACGCTCATTTAATTTATTAGAACAACCCGAAGAAGGTCTCTACTCATTAGATGATAAAAAGATCGACTTTACCCAACCAATCAGTGAAAAAACAATTTTGGAAGTTCGTCGTGAAACAGGTATGGTTTTCCAAGACTATAACTTATTTCCTCATTTAACTGTTTTGAAAAATGTTATGGAAGGACCCCTTCACGTTTTAAAGGAACAAAAATTAATTGTTGCACAACGCGCTGAAGAACTTTTAGAATTAGTCGGTCTTTCAGATCGTGCTAATTACTATCCAAGCCAGTTATCTGGTGGTCAACAACAACGTGTAGCTATTGCTAGAGCAATGGCAATGAATCCTAAATATTTATTATTTGATGAACCAACTTCTGCACTAGATCCTGAATTAGAAGCAGAGGTTTTAAGAGTTCTACTTAAGTTGGATATAGAAAAAAAATCAATGGTTATCGTTACTCATAATATGGCCTTTGCAAAAGCTGTTGCCAATAATATCATTTTTCTAGAAGATGGCAATATCTTATTTAATGGTTCACCAGACGAATTTTTCAATCACCCTACAGAACGCATTCAAAAATTTTTATCAGCAATGACATTCGAAGATATTTTACCAAAATAAAAAGACATCAATTTTTGATGTCTTTTTATTTACCTAATTTAGTTGTTAAATAACCTTCTCGGACACCACTTTCAGAAAAAATGACACCAACAGAATTTAAATATTGTCCCAGAACAACAACTGGTGCAATTCCACCTACAATAATATCCGCACGGTTAGAAGCTATACCACTGACTTGTGCACGCTTTTTAGTCGTCAAGCCTACCAAGTCCTCAAAAGTTAATGAAACTGCCTTACGTGACAATTGATAGCCATTAATTGCCTCCGTATTAATTAGCTTCTGTTTTTTGCGGTTTAAACGTCCAATAATTCGATTTGAGCCGCCAAGTAGTACGAGGGGCAACTCCATTGCTTCCTTCAACCACTCCAACTTTTGAAAAGCGGTCACCAAGTACTCCATTAACTGAAATAATTCTTTACTCGTAATCTGTTCATTTTTTAAATATTTTTCGGATAAAGTCACTGCACCAAATGGCAAACTCACAAGATGTACCACTTTTCGATTAACCACATGGATTAATTCACTGCTTGCGCCACCTGTATCCAAAATCAAGCAATCATGAATTGGTAAGGCTTCCATTACACCCATATAATCGTAATAAGCTTCATCATCCCCACTTAAAACTTCAATATCAGCACCAACTGCCTCTTTAATTCGACGTAAAAATTCTTTTTGATTTCGAGCCATTCGTACAGCTGCAGTGGCAATTCCATGTACAGCAACCGGTCCATAAATATCATATTGTTTTTTAAAACTAACTAAGGCTTCAATTGTCCTAGCCATCGCATGTTCCTGTAACACTCGGGATTTCCCCATCCCTTCAGATAATCGTGTTTCCGATTTTAAACGCTTAATTTCTTTAAATTGTCCATTATCAAGTTGTTCGTTAATTGATAATCGAACCGAATTTGAACCCAAATCCAATAAAACAAACTTTTCCATTATTACTCACCTCATACTAAATCAAAGAAACGTTTCACAACCGAACTAGTTAAAATAATTAATTCCAATCGCATCTCTAACTTCGTTCAATGTTTGGTTTGCAACAGCATTAGCTTTATCACTACCCGCTTTTAACATTGCATAAATGGCTTCAGGATCTTTAGCTAATTCAGCTCGTCGTTCACGAATTGGAGCTAACTCAGCTTCAAGTACTTCATTTAAATAACGTTTAATTTTAACATCGCCTAAGCCACCTGCTTGATACTGGGCCTTAAGTTCGGCAACTTTTTCAGTATCTTTATCAAAGATATCAAGATAAGTAAATACCATGTTACCCTCAACTTTACCTGGATCTTCAACATGAATATGATCTGGATCTGTATACATTGACATTACTTTCTTCTTCAATGTCTCCGCATCATCGGCAAGGAAAATCCCGTTTCCTAGTGACTTACTCATTTTTGCATTACCATCTAATCCAGGTAAACGTCCTTGCCCTTTTGGAGGGAAGACACCTTCTGGTTCAACAAGAATATCTTGTTGATAAATTGTATTAAAACTTCTAACGATTTCGCGTGTTTGTTCAATCATTGGTTCTTGATCATCGCCAACAGGTACAACTGTTGCTTTAAATGCTGTAATATCTGCAGCCTGGCTAACCGGATAAACAAAAAATCCGGCAGGAATACTGCGTTCAAAATTCTTTTGTTGAATTTCAGCTTTAACTGTAGGATTACGTTCCAAGCGAGAAACAGTTACCAAATTCAAGTAATAACTTGTTAGTTCCGTTAATGCAGGAATTTGAGATTGAACAAAAATAGTTGATTTGTTTGGATCAATACCAACCGCTAGATAATCTAACGCTACTTGAATTAAACTATTTTTAATTTTTTCCGGATCACGTGCGTTATCTGTCAAAGCTTGTTGATCAGCAATCATGATGAATATCTCATAATCACCAGAATTTTGCATTTCAACACGATTCTTTAATGAACCGATGTAGTGCCCGATATGTAGTTTCCCCGTAGGTCGATCCCCTGATAAGACTACTTTTTTTGTCATATTTACGCTCCCTTTCTATCTATAAAAAAAGTCCTATTGTTAGTAAATAACAATAGGACGACTGTCTCGTGGTACCACCTAAATTGCAGAATAAAATTCTGCCACTTACCGATAAGGAGGTTACCCAAAATTCTCATATATCCAATTCAGTCCGCCACCATACCTTCCAGCAAAATCAGTATGTCCCTGTTCTAGTTGGCGTTCCTACTTCGCAATAATCAATGAATTATCTATTAGTGTAAGTGTAGCGTGTTCAACAGAAAAAATCAAATAATATTAAATACTAGACGAATATTTCAAAAACCTTTAAACTAGGTCAATAGTACAAAGGGGGCATTAAGATGTCAGAAGAAGAAATCGAACAAAATAGAGTTGATTCAATTATTACTGAAATTAATCACCAATCTATTAAAACAGCCGAACTATGTGAAAAAGCACATAAAGAAACCTCATCAGTTGAAAAAAACTATGTAGATAATGCCAAAATCAATACTTTTGAAGTTGATGATAGAATTGAAACGAATGCCGAAGTGCAACAACAGAAACAATTGGTCGCCACGACTATCCAAACTGAAGAAATATTAGAAAAACAGGTTCATACTTTAAAACAATTAGGCGATTCACCTTATTTTGGACGTATCGACATCCAAGACGATGGCGATCCAGAACAGGAACAACTCTATATTGGTCTAGCCTCTCTAGTAGATGATCATCAAAATTTTCTAATACATGACTGGCGTGCACCTATTTCAAGTATTTATTATAACGGCGCATTGGGTCATATTTCTTATAAGACACCACAAGGAACTCAAATGACAGAATTATCCAAAAAACGTCAATTTCAAATTAAAGAAGGTAAAATCCTATCGATGTTTGATACCAATGAAACAATTGGCGATGAATTATTGCAACAAGTTTTAGGCGAACAAAGTGACACACAGATGAAAAATATTGTTTCTACAATTCAACAAGAACAAAACACAATTATTCGAGATACAACAAGTGACTTATTAGTTGTCCAGGGGGTTGCCGGAAGTGGGAAAACATCCGCTATTCTACAACGTATTGCATTTCTACTCTATCACTCAAGAACATCACTAAATGCGGATCAAATTATATTATTTTCTCCAAATCTACTTTTCAGTCACTATATTTCCGATGTACTACCTAGCCTGGGCGAAAAGAACATGAGACAAGTCACGTTAGCCGAATTCTTCTCTAATCGTTTTCAAGGATTAAAGGTTGAAACCTTATTTGAAAATTATGAGTCAAACAATAAACATGCTTCATCTGATTTAAGAGGTAATGCACTTTTAAAAAAAACAATTGAAAATTACTTAAATGCAGTAGATTCATCTGAATTAGCCTTCACAGATATCATTTATGAAGGTATCCCGTTCTTTAAAAAAGAAGAAATCGCTAATATATTTACACATCTACCACATAATATGTTGTCATCAGATAAATTTACCGCAACAAAAAATACACTAACAAAACGATTAAAAACTAGAATTGCCGAAATGGCAGAATCTGATTGGATGCGTGAAGAAATTGATTCGTTATCTGATTCTCAATATGAAACATATTTAAGTGATTATGAACGCGATGAATTTGATAGTATTGATAAAGAAATATCATATATTGGTACCATTATATTAAAAGATCGCTTTAATATTGTATATGATGCGATTTACAATAATTATTTTATTGATATTTATGAGCAATATGCTAAATTCCTTGAAATTACAATTTCAATAGAAGAAAAAAAATCATTCCAATCAAACTTAGAGCTTCATAAAATCACGTTATTAGATGCCACACCACTACTATTGCTACGAGACTTACTAACGGGTGATGGTCAAAATAGAAATATCGAACATCTTTTTATTGATGAAATTCAAGATTACTCTCCGCTGCAACTCTTATATTTAAAAAATTGTTTTCCTAACGCTAAATTAACACTTTTAGGAGATAGTGAGCAAGCTTTATTCTATGATTTAATCTTACCAGCTAAATTTTTAGAAAATTTAAATCATATTTTACAAGTTAAAAAAACTAATTTAATTATTTTAAATAAAAGTTACCGATCAACATTTGAAATTACTAATTTTGCAAAATCATTGCTACCAGACGGAAATAGCATTGAATCATTCACACGTCATGGCGAATTACCTAAAATATACTTTAGTAAAACCCGGGCTTCTGCACTAGCATCTTTAATAGCCCTAATTAAAAATGGTGATACTAATAACCAACCAGTAACTATCATCACTAAAAATTTGGCTGAATGTAAATTACTATATAGTGAACTCAGATCATTAGTAAAATTAACAATGGTTACAGATGGCGACAGAAAAATTCCAGAAGAAACAATAATATTACCTATTTATTTAGCTAAAGGCTTGGAATTTGATTCTGTTATTGCTTTTGATATTTCAAAAAAAAATTATATTTCAAAAAATGATCTTGGTACCCTTTATACTCTTTGTTCACGAGCAATGCATACCTTAACTATCTTTTCCATTGAGTCACTATCTCCGTTGCTTACGAATTCCATAAATAATTCTAGTGTTTTGATTGTTTAAATTTAGGTTGATTTATTTTTAATATTACTATAGACTTTTATAGTAATGCCGCTTTAGCTCAGTAGGTAGAGTATCACCATGGTAAGGTGGGGGTCACCGGTTCAAATCCGGTAAGCGGCTTTTTATTTTACAATCGCATAAAAAAAGGACATTAACAATTATGTTAATGTCCTTTTTTTATTTATTATTAGCATGGCAACGTCCTACCCTCGCAGGGGGCGACCCCCAACTACTCTTGGCGCTAAGAAGCTTAACTTCTGTGTTCG